>SKSL01000116.1 GCA_007123015.1 Natronohydrobacter sp.
GAAATCGCGCCATTCACGGTCAAGACGCGCAAAGGTGATATTGTCGTGGATCAGGACGAATACATCCGCCACGGCGCAACGCTCGAATCGATGGCAAAGCTGCGCCCGGCCTTTTCCAAGGATGGCTCGGTCACTGCGGGCAATGCTTCTGGCCTGAATGACGGGGCTGCGGCCGTGATGCTGATGAGTGCGGAAGAGGCCGAAAAGCGTGGTCTGACCCCGCTGGCGCGGATTGCAAGCTATGCGACCGCCGGGCTGGACCCGTCAGTCATGGGCGTAGGCCCGATCTATGCGAGCCGCAAGGCACTGGCGAAAGCGGGCTGGAAGCCGGAAGATCTGGATCTGATCGAAGCCAATGAAGCCTTTGCTGCGCAGGCCTGCGCTGTGAACAAGGATATGGGCTGGGATGTTGAGAAAGTGAACGTCAACGGTGGTGCCATCGCTATCGGCCATCCGATTGGGGCTTCGGGATGCCGGGTTCTGAACACTCTGCTGTTCGAGATGCAGCGCCGCGACGCGAAAAAGGGTCTGGCAACGCTGTGCATCGGCGGCGGCATGGGTGTGGCGATGTGTCTGGAACGCTGAGCGGAAAAAGGATGCGCAACAATCTTGCGCATCCTGGCGCGCTTCGTTACCAGATATTTCATCAAATCAAATTCCTGATAGGAGGGGGACAAAATGGCAAGAGTGGCACTCGTCACAGGTGGATCGCGCGGCATTGGTGCGGCGATTTCGAAAGAACTGGCGTCGAAAGGCTACACAGTGGCCGCGACTTATGCGGGCAATGACGCCGCCGCAGCAGCCTTCACGGAAGAGACTGGCATCAAGACCTACAAGTGGAACGCTGCAGATTATGAAGCGTCCAAAGCCGGTCTGGCGCAGGTCGAGGCCGATCTGGGACCGATCGAGATCGTGGTGGCCAATGCCGGGATCACCCGCGACGCGCCGTTTCACAAGATGACGCCGGAACAGTGGAAAGAGGTCATCGACACCAACCTGACCGGCGTGTTCAACACGGTCCATCCGATCTGGCCGGGTATGCGGGAGCGCAAGTTCGGGCGTGTTGTGGTGATTTCCTCGATCAACGGGCAAAAAGGCCAGTTCGGTCAGGTGAACTATGCCGCGACCAAGGCGGGCGATCTTGGTGTGGTCAAATCGCTGGCGCAGGAAGGCGCGCGGTTTGGCATCACGGCGAATGCTGTCTGCCCGGGCTATATCGCCACTGAAATGGTCATGGCAGTGCCCGAGAAAGTGCGCGAGAGCATTATCGCCGGCATCCCCGCCGGACGCCTGGGCGAGCCGGAAGAAATCGCGCGTTGCGTGGCCTTTCTGGTCGCGGATGATGCAGGTTTCATCAATGGCTCGACCATCAGCGCGAATGGTGCGCAATTTTTCGTCTGACGAAATTCGCTTTCAGCATACAAAAAACGGCCCGCGTAATGCGGGCCGTTTTCATATCGGACAGGAAAGAGCGCGTCAGGCGTGCGACAGGCGCTCGATTTCTTCTTTCAGGCGGAGTTTCTGTTTCTTCATATCGGCAATCGTCAGGTCATCCACGCCCGGGCTGCGCTGGGCTGATTCGACCTGTTCGGAGAGGTTCTCATGTTTACGACGAAGTTCTGCAATATGGGAGCTCAATGACATTCAGGGTCCTCCTTCTCTTTGTGAGAGGCTTACATTGCACCACAGGACATCCCGTCTGTCATCTAAAATCGGTGCGACAGTTTGTGATCTGACCGAATTCCCGCATTACGGTGAACAGCGCCTAAACAATCACAGGTTGCGCCGCTTGGCTGCCTACGGAAAAGACGCGTTTGTAGCGCGCGATCTCATCTTCAGGGCCCATCGCTTTGTGCCGGTTGTCCGACAACTTCACGGTCGGCCGACCATTGGCGCTTTGCGCCTTGCAGACGAGTGAGAAGGGCGCAAGCCCGTCATCTGCCGTGAATCCCCTGAAATCATTAGTTAAAAGCGTACCCCAGCCGAAGCTGACTTTGACTCGCCCCGCGAAACGAGCGTGTAGTTCCGTGATCTTGTCGACATCCAGCCCGTCCGAGAAGATGACCAGTTTCCCGCGCGGATCCTGTCCGCGCGCTTCCCACCAACGGATCGCAATTTCTGCGCCTTGCGCCGGGTCACCGGAATCGACGCGGATCCCGGTCCAGTCGGACAGCCAGTCGGGCGCGCGGGTCAGAAACCCCTCGGTACCGTAAGTGTCGGGCAGGATGATCCGCAGATTGCCCGAATGTTCGGCCTGCCAATCGGCCAGCACCTGATAGGGTGCCTGCGCGAGCGCGTCATCACTATCGGCGAGCGCAGCATAGACCATCGGCAGTTCATGGGCATTCGTGCCGATGGCCTCGACCTCGCGGCGCATGGCGATCAGGCAGTTCGAGGTGCCTGTGAAATTCTCGCCAAGGCCTTCCATCATGGCCTGCACGCACCAATCCTGCCACAGGAAGCTGTGCCGCCTGCGGGTGCCGAAATCAGCAATGCGCAACCCATCAATTTTCTGTAATATCTTGATTTTTTCCCAGAGTCGGGTCATCGCGCGCGCGTAGAGCACTTGCAGCTCGAACCGCTTCATCCGGCCCAGCACGGCGCGCGACCGCAGCTCCATCAGCACAGCGAGAGCCGGGATTTCCCAGAGCATGGCCTCGGGCCAGTTGCCTTCAAAGGTCAGTTCATACTGATCGCCGATGCGTTCCAGATGGTAGGGCGGCAGGCGGAAGCGCTCGAACCATTCCATGAAATCGGGGCGGAACATTTGGCGCTTGCCGTAAAATGTGTTGCCGCGCAGGAAAGTCGATTCACCGCGCGATAGGGAAAGTGTGCGGATATGGTCGAGCTGTTCGCGCAACTCGCCTTCATCAATCAGATCGGCCAGTGGGATATGGGTCGCGCGATTGATCAGGCTGAAGGTAACTTGTGTGCGCGGATGGTTGGTGAAAACCGACTGGCACATCAACAGTTTGTAGAAATCGGTGTCGATCAGCGAGCGCACGATCGGATCCAGTTTCCAGCGGTGGTTATAGACCCGCGTGGCGATATCCATCAGACTAGGTCCACACCTGCTGCGCGCAGATCGGCCAGTGCCTTGGCCATCGACCCATCCAGATCGATCCCGCGACAAAGCTCGGTCAGCACACGCGCCTGAAAGCCCAGTCGGGCAGCGTCGAGCGCAGACCAGGCAACGCAGAAATCGGTGGCCAGCCCCGCGAAATCGAGCTGCGTGATGCCGCGATTGCGCAGATAGCCTTCCAGCCCGGTCGGCGTGATCTGGTCATTTTCGAAAAACGCCGAATAGCTGTCGATCTCGCGCCGGAACCCCTTGCGGAGGATCAGGTCAGCGCGCGTCGTGTCCAGATCAGGGTGAAAGGCCGCACCATGCGCGCCCTGCACGCAATGATCCGGCCAAAGGACCTGGGGGCCATAGGGCATGTCGGTCAGCGCATAGGGATCAAGACCGGGGTGCTGGCTGGCGAAAGAGCTGTGATCGTGCGGGTGCCAGTCTTGCGTCAGGACCACGGCAGCAGCTTCCGCCATCTGCGCATTGATCCCGGCTATGATCTGATCGCCTTCGGTCACGGCCAATGTGCCGCCGGGGCAGAAGTCGTTTTGCAGGTCGATGATGATCAGGGCATGGCTCATGACAGCACTCCTTGTTGTCTCAAGGGCTAAGGGGCTGGGGCTTGCGCGTCAACATCTCTTGTCCGATGCGCCACAGCACAGTAAAGCGCTGTCCATGTTGATTGTTGCTGCGCTGTATCACTTCACCCGATTTGACGATCCAGCGGCGCTGAAACGTCCGCTTGCCGCCATCTGCTGCAGCAATGGCGTCAAGGGCTCGCTTCTGCTGGCGCGTGAAGGGATCAATGGCACGATTGCCGGGACGCGCGCCGGGATTGACGCAGTGCTCGCACATATCCGCGCTTTGCCCGGCTGCGCCGATCTGGAGTGGAAGGAAAGCCCTGCAGCCGAGATGCCCTTCGGTCGCATGAAAGTTCGGCTGAAGCGCGAGATCGTGACCATGGGCCAGCCCGATGTCGACCCGCGCGCGCGGGTTGGGCATTATGTGGCCCCCGAGGACTGGAATGCGCTGATCGCTGCGCCGGATGTGGCGGTGATCGACACGCGCAACGATTATGAAGTGGCCATCGGCACGTTTGAAGGCGCGATTGATCCGCGCACGCGCAGTTTTCGCGATTTCCCGGCCTGGTGGGAAGAAAACCGTCACCGCTTCCACAACAAGCGCATCGCGATGTTCTGCACGGGCGGCATCCGCTGCGAGAAATCGACAAATTACCTGCTGGGGCAGGGGGTCGAGGATGTGTTTCACCTGAAAGGCGGGATCCTGAAATACCTAGAAAAGGTGCCGCCCGAGGACAGCCTCTGGAACGGGGCCTGTTTCGTCTTCGATCAGCGCGTCTCGGTCGAGCATGGCTTGAAGACCGGGCCGCATGTGATGTGCCATGCCTGCCGCCGCCCGCTTTTACCCGAAGATTGCGCGCGCCCTGAATATGAGGAAGGTGTGCAATGCCATCACTGTGTGGCGGAATTCACGCCCGAGCGCCGCGCGCGGTTTCGCGAACGTCAGCGCCAGATCGCGCTGGCCGAGGCGCGTGGCGTGCGGCATCTGGGGATGCAGGGCCGCGAAGACCCGGACGCGTGACAGGGCGGGGCCAGGCGCGCGCGCAACTGGCCCGTGATGGCGCATTTTCTTGCATTGCTGCCCCTGATTGACTAGCCCGATGCAGGTCAGACCCAGTGGTGTGATTTGTGGCGGGTCATGAGTGGAGGCGTGTGTGAGGACAGCAGATCAGGTTTCCATCGGGGTCGTGATCCGGACCAAAGACCGGCCGATCTTTGTTCCCCGCGCGCTCAAGACTGTCATCGCGCAGACGCATCTGAACTGGCAGATCGTGCTGGTTAATGATGGCGGCGATGCTGCGTTGCTGGAGCGAGCTATCGCCACGCAGCGCGCGCGGCCGCAGATGCAGGGAAAACTGACCTTGCTCAATCTGTCGCCGGGTGTCGGGCGGTCAGCGGCATTCAACGAAGGGGTGAAAGCGCTCTCGACCGAACTTGTCGCCTGTCTGGATGATGACGACAGCTGGTCGCCCGAATTCATGGCCGCGCTGGCCGCGTTCTATATCGAGACCAGCACCACAGTTGACGATCTTGGGGGCGTCGCGGCGCAAGTTACAGCGCTTCAGGAAGAGATTTGCGACAGTGCAACAGGGCAGGAGATCCGCGTCACAGGTGAGGAAGCGCTGCCGCCGGCTTTCCAGAGGGGCGAGTTCTTTCTCAATCCCTTGGCCTATGCCTGTTACCGACAGGACATCTATCCTGTGCAATGGGTGTTGCGGCGGGATGCAGTGCTGGCCGCCGGAGGGTTCCCGGAACAGTTCGACGTGATGGAAGATCGCGCTTTCATGAACAGGTTTCTGGCGCGCTATCGTCTTGCGATCCTTGATCGCAAGCTTGCTTTTCATCATCGCCGGGCACAACGGGCCGAGGATCAGGGACGCGATGTCTTGCTCAATACGCTCGACAACCCTTCTTATGACTGGCGTCTGTTTGCGGATCTGGCGCGCCCCGGCATCGACCTGGCCCAGAGCGCAGAGGCCGCCGCTGTGGTCCGCAGCATCTCGGCTGATCTGCTCAGTGAGCTGAACTATGAAACCTCGGCCATCTGGCAAAAGGTCGATGGCGACATCACAGCGCTCAGCGCGCGGCTTGAACGGGACAAGTCCGAACTTATGCGGAATATGTCGGCGTTGAGGCAAGACCTCCGCAAGCTGACTGCGCGGCTTGGGCAAGGCAGCGTCACGCAACCAGGGGATATGCGAGTGGCACCTGATACCAGCGCGTTGCCGGATATCGCCGCCCCGGCCATGGCCGGGGCGGAAATCCCGCTTGCGCGCCGTGCCTATGACCTTTGGCGGATGGTCCCGGCGCAGGGCATCGCCCAGTATCTGCAGCCCGGGCAGCGTTTTGCAGGCCAGCTTGGGTTCTCGACCAAGGGAGCGCAGACAGGTCTGTTGGTCCATGCCTGCCCGCTACATTCACGGCTGGACGTGCAGATCCCGTTGACCGAGGATTGGGCGGCGCTTGAACTGTCCCTTGCGGGCATGGCCCCCGCCGGATCCGCGTTGCGCGTGCATCTGACGCTATCGTCCTCGGAAGGATATCTGTTCGAGACAGCATTGATGACCAAGACACCCGACGCGGAAAACAGTTTCGCCGCCGGAGCGTTCGAGATCCACAGCTGTTCGGGGCACATGTGCCATGTGATCCGCGAGATCGACGCGGCGTTGCTGCGCGCAGCCATCTCCCCGAAGCTGTCGATCATTCTGCCCCGACAGGCTCGGAATTTCAGATTTATCTGCCATGATCTGATTGTTGAGCGGGTCTGAGGCATTTGACACAGCGCGGTCAGCACCCTAGCTTTCGCGTCGCATATCAGGAGCAACAGCAGTGCAGGACAGCATCGGGGACTTCGCGGTGGCGGGCGATTTTGGAACCGATGTGTTCCGCCGGGTCGATGATCGCAACCAGCGCCGCTACCGCTACGAATGCGTGGCCACTGTGACAGATGACAGCCGGATCCTTGCGCATACGGACTATGCGGAAAAGCACCCCAAGCGCATACGCGCGGCGGCCGAACGGTTTGCAGCGGCTGGTTACCTTCAGGTGCCCTTCGCATTGGGCAAGCCTGCGGACTACCCACGCGCCACGGCCAGCAGATCCACGCCCGAGGTGTTTCTCTATCTCGATTTCTTCCGCCTGTGGCAGATCGCCGAGCAGGAAATCACCCGGATGCGCGGCATTGCTGAAACCGGGGCAAGCTGCACGATCCCCGAAATCTCTGGCGCGCTGCGTCTGGTGCTGGATTTCAACCGGGTCCGTGATGGCCGGACGCTGTTCGAGGGTTTCACGCCGCGACTGAAAGCAATCGCGGCCACGGGCAAGGATGATCGCTGGCAGAATGCGGGGTATGCGCTGCGGATGGTGGGCGACTTGCATATGCGCGCAGCAGAGCCGAAAGTGGCACTGTCGGCTTATGAAGCGGCGATTTTGCTCGGCGATAATCCGCATCGGCGCAGTCTGGCGATCAAGGCCGCCCATGCTGCCGATGCGCGCACGGAAACCTTGCGGCATCTGGAAGCGTATCA
Organism: Natronohydrobacter sp.; assembly: GCA_007123015.1. GTDB lineage: Bacteria > Pseudomonadota > Alphaproteobacteria > Rhodobacterales > Rhodobacteraceae > Roseinatronobacter. The sequence goes on from SKSL01000116.1 coordinate 7,179, forward strand.
GCAACGCTGGACCCTGCCTGACAAGCTGTACGCCATCCGCAAGAGCCTTTTGCCGCAACCCTCCGGAGATCCCGCGTGACCGACACCGCCCGCGAAAACTGCGCTGATATTCTGTGTATCGGGACGCAGAAAGCCTCGACCAGTTGGCTGCATCATGTGCTGAACGCGCATCCGATGACCTATGCCTTCCCGAATATGGAACCTGTGACATCGACCAACAAGGAGGCGCATTTCTGGGATTGGAACCATGCGCGCGGGGCCGAGTGGTATCGGGGGCTCATGACCCCGCCAGAGCCAGAGCGCCTGTCGATGGATTTCACGCCGGAATATGCGCTGATGTCAGATGCGCAGATCGCGGAATGCAAGGCGCTGAACCCGACGGCCAAGGTGATCTATGTCTTGCGCGACCCTTTGGCGCGGGCCGTGTCGGCGCTGCGGATGCATGTGCTGTGGCGCACCAACAGTGCTGACAAGGACGCTGTCGAAATCGCCTTTGACGACACGTTTCTGAAGCTTCTGAAAGAGGCGCGGGTCTTCGACATGAGTGCCTATGTCTGGAACCATCAGCGCTGGGC
>SKSL01000214.1 GCA_007123015.1 Natronohydrobacter sp.
AGATCGCGGATGAAGTCGCGCAGTCCTTCCCCCAGATCGCCGCGTCGGCAAGTCGGCTATTCACGACTGGTGGCAGACTTACTTCAAGCGGAAATAGCAGGCCGATCCGGGATAGGCTCCGGACCCCCGCCCACTTCCGGTATCAAAGCCTAGGTATCAGTGTTAAATCGTAAATCACAGCACAGCGCGAAATGCTCATTTTCTTGCGGAAAATACTCCGGGGGGCGACACCGCAGGTGTCGGGGGGCAGCGCCCCCCGGACAAGCGCGGCCAGCATCGGTCCGGTTCCGGCGCAGTCGTCGCGCGCCAGAGCGTCAGACCTTCTCGACCCGGTAGCTCTCGATCACTGTATTGGCGAGCAGCTTCTCGCACATCTGATGGGCCGCGGCCTCGGCTTTGTCGGCGTCCATTTCGGCAAGCTCCAGTTCGATCATCTTGCCCTGACGGACCGATTCGACCCCCTCGAAGCCCAGCGCACCCAGCGCATGCCGGATCGCTTCGCCCTGCGGGTCCAGAACCCCTGATTTCAGCGTCACGAATACCCGATATTTCATAGTCTTCGCGCCTCTCAGTTCATCAATTTGGGTCGGGTAATCGGCGTGGGCGATTTGGGCATCACCCCCAGGCGCCGGGCAACTTCCGAATAGGCATCGGCCAGATTGCCCAGATCGCGCCGGAACACATCCTTGTCCAGCTTCTGGCCTGTCCGGATATCCCACAGGCGGCACGAGTCCGGGCTGATTTCATCCGCGACCACCAGCCGCTGCATCTCGCCTTCGAATTGCCGGCCGATCTCGATCTTGAAATCCACCAGCTTGATCCCCACCGCCAGCATGATCCCCGACAGGAAATCATTCACCCGCACGGCCAGCGCGACCATATCATCCAGATCCTGATGGCTGGCCCAGTTGAAGGCCAGGATCTGGTCTTCGGTCACCAGCGGATCGCCCAATGCGTCATCCTTGTAGTAGAATTCGATGATCGGGCGCGGCAACTGCGTGCCTTCCTCGATCCCAAGCCGCTTCGACAGCGATCCCGCGGCGACATTGCGCACCACGACTTCGAGCGGGATGATCTCGACGGCCCGGATCAACTGCTCGCGCATGTTCAGGCGCCGGATGAAATGCGTAGGCACCCCGATCTGGTTCAGCCCGTTCATCACGAATTCCGACAGGAAATTGTTCAGCACGCCCTTGCCGTCGATCACATCGCGCTTTTCGGCATTGAAGGCCGTGGCATCATCCTTGAAATACTGCACCAGCGTGCCCGGCTCTGGCCCTTCATAGAGAATCTTGGCCTTGCCTTCATAGACCTTGGTACGGCGTGCCATCCATCTTCTCCAGTGCTGATCGGGTATCGCGACGATATCCGCTGCCCTATAGACCCTCGCGGCACACAGAGCAAGGCAGGCTGTTTCCGCCACCCGCGCCCGGATTTCACCTTGCAGGCCAAAGCTGCAAGGGCCATATCTTCGGATGTATTCTTCCTGCCCCAGAGAAAGAGGCCAGACATGACCACATTCCAGGACCGCGAGCGCGCTTTCGAGAACAAATATGCGCATGATCAGGAGATGATGTTCAAGGCGATCGCGCGCCGCAACAAGAAGTTGGGGCTTTGGGCGGCGGGATTGCTGGGCAAATCCGGCGCCGACATCGAAGCTTACGCGATGGAAGTGATCCGCGCCGATTTCGAAGAAGCGGGCCATGAAGACGTCGTGCGCAAAGTCATGGCGGATCTGGACGGGCTGGCGGATGAAACGACCATCCGCAGCAAGATGGCTGAACTGCTCAGTGAAGCGAAAGCCGAACTCTCGGAAGGGTGAGCAGCCCGCCGCACCTCAGGCGAGGGCCGCAACTGCGGCCCACCGACGACATTCAGCCAGTTTCTGGGCAACAGTTGAACAGGCTTCATGATTCTCATGCACAATATGAATTGGCCTCATCGCTTGATCCATGCGAGAGGCATTGAGCGCGTTCTGGCTGTTCCAGGGCGCGCGCGACGACGTGAAAGGCGCAGGAATGAGCGACGCATTGACCGACATGCTGAACAGTCGGGACTGGATTCTGGCCGATGGGGCCACAGGGACCAACCTCTTCAATATGGGCCTGGCCTCGGGCGATGCGCCGGAATTGTGGAATGTCGATGAACCCGACAAGATCCGCGCGCTCTATCGCGGCGCAGTCGAGGCCGGGTCAGACCTGTTCCTGACCAATACCTTCGGTGGCAATGCCAGCCGCCTGAAACTGCATGACGCACAGTCCCGCGTGCATGAGCTGAATCGCCGTGGGGCCGAGCTGGGGCGCGAAATCGCCGACAGCGCAGGCCGCAAGATCATTGTTGCAGGATCCGTGGGCCCGACCGGCGATATCATGGCCCCGATGGGACCGCTGACCCATGAGCTTGCGGTCGAGATGTTCCACGAGCAAGCCGAAGGCCTGAAAGCGGGCGGGGCCGATGTGCTCTGGGTCGAAACCATCTCTGCCCCCGAAGAATACAAGGCCGCCGCCGAGGCCGCCGCGCTGGCCGAGATGCCTTGGTGCGGCACGATGAGCTTCGACACCGCCGGGCGCACCATGATGGGGGTCACATCAGCGGCCATGGCGCAAATGGTGGGCAAGCTGAAACACAAGCCCATCGCGTTCGGCGCGAATTGCGGTGTGGGCGCGTCGGATCTGTTGCGCACCGTGCTGGGGTTTGTCGAAGCCGGGGCCGACCAGCCCATCATCGCCAAAGGCAATGCCGGCATTCCGAAATATGTCGATGGCGCGATCCATTATGATGGCACGCCCGATCTGATGGCCGAATATGCTGTCCTTGCGCGCGATTGCGGCGCGCGGATCATTGGTGGCTGCTGCGGCACCATGCCCGAGCATCTGCGCGCCATGCGCCATGCGCTCGAAACCCGCGAAGCCGGGCCAAAACCGGAACTGGAGCAGATTCAGGCCGCGCTTGGCGGGTTTTCCTCTGCGGTGGACGGAACTGAAACAGATGGCACTGGCCCTGTCTCGCGCCGGACCCGCGCAGGGGGCAGACGTCGCAGCTAGGGCAGAACGTCGCAGCTTAGCGGGCCCATGTCGCAATTGAGACAGTCGTTCTTGACATTCTGGAACAAAGCACAATCCAGATCACCCCATGTCGGGGTCTGGCCATGAAGGAAGGCACCATGTCCGACGAAGAAGAAATCATCCTTTCCGAGCTTGCCGATGATGAGCTTGTCGAGCAGATGATGGACGACCTTTACGACGGGATGAAGGAAGAGATCGAGGAAGCGGTCAACATCCTCCTCGAACGCGGCTGGACCCCCTATGACATTCTGACCAAGGCACTGGTCGCCGGGATGACCATCGTCGGCCATGATTTCCGCGACGGGATCCTCTTCGTGCCCGAAGTTTTGCTGGCGGCCAATGCGATGAAAGCGGGTATGGCGATCCTGAAACCCCTTCTGGTCGAAACCGGGGCCCCGCGCATGGGCAAGATGGTGATCGGTACAGTGAAGGGCGATATCCATGACATTGGCAAGAACCTTGTCGCGATGATGATGGAAGGGGCCGGGTTCGAGATCGTCGATCTGGGCATCAACAATGCTGTGGAAAGCTATATCGAGGCGCTGGAGCGCGAGAATGCCGATATTCTCGGCATGTCCGCCCTACTGACCACGACGATGCCTTACATGAAAGTCGTGATCGACACGCTGGTCGCCCAAGGCAAGCGCGATGATTACATCGTCTTGGTGGGCGGCGCGCCGCTGAACGAAGAATTCGGCCGCGCCATCGGGGCAGATGCCTATTGCCGCGATGCGGCTGTCGCGGTCGAGACCGCCAAGGAATTCGTGGCGCGCAAGCATAACCAGATGGCTACGGGCTGAGCGTTCGCGACTGCGCAGAAATCGAGGGGCAGACAGACCAGCGGTCTGCCTAATTCGCTCCGGGCTGGCCGGGTCCGTCCTTATCCGTGAAAACCTGATTTTTTCATCTTTCGAAATACCTTTTCACCAGTCAAAAAAAGAACCCCGCCAAGACAGCGGGGTTTTTTCATCTGATGAAAGGCTTTTTCAGATCAATATCTAGTCTACAAAAGCCTTTTCGACCACATATTCTGCGGGCGACGAATTCGCCCCTTCCCGCAAACCAGCTTCTTCCAGTATCGCCTTGATATCCTTGTTGAAATCAAGCGATCCGCAGACCATTGCGCGGTCATGTTCGGGATCGAGCGGCGCAATACCCAGATCGGAAAAAACCTTTCCTGACTTGAGGTTATCGGTCACTCTTCCCATGATCGGGCTGTCTTCGCGGGTGGTTGCCGGATAATAGAGCAGCTTGCCCTCGACCAGTTCCCCGATCAGCGGATCATCGGGCAGCGCCTCGATCAGCTCGCGCCCATAGGTCAGTTCCGCCACTTCGCGACATGTATGCATCACGATAACCTGTTGATATTTCTCCCAGGTCTCCGGATCCCGCAGCAGCGACGCAAAGGGCGCGATGCCCGTCCCGGTCGCCAGCATCCACAACCGTTTGCCGGGCAGCAGCGCATCCAGCACCAATGTCCCCACTGGTTTCGGCCGCAAGATGATCTGCTCGCCCGGTTGAATATGCTGCAAACGCGAGGTCAGCGGCCCATCTGGCACCTTGATCGAATAGAATTCCAATTCTTCGTCCCAGGACGGCGAAGCTATTGAATATGCTCGCAAAAGTGGCTTTCCATTGTCGCCCATGAGCCCGATCATCACGAACTCGCCCGACCGGAAACGCAAACTTTGAGGGCGCGTGCAGCGAAAGGCAAAAAGCCTGTCTGTATAATGTGTTACGCTGGTAACTTCTTGCGCATCAGGCAGTGTCGGGGTGGCTTTCGGCGCAGTGATCGTTGTGTCGGGCATCGTGGGTTGTCTTTCGTTCCTGATCCGGAAGGTCGGAAAAGACCTCGGCGTGACACTAGCAGTCCCAACCACATACGCATTGACAGAGGTCAAGTTCAACCCCGCAAATCATGTGACTACCGCATTAAACAGAATTATTTTCCAAGACTAGCGCGAATACATTGCAACATATAGAACACCATTCTAATATCTCGCCAAAATCAAGCGGAGCACTCTAACAATGCCGACTGGCCTCGATGATCTCGACCGCCGCATTCTGACTGAATTGCAGCAAGATGCCAGCCAGTCGCTCGATGATATCGCGACCAAGGTCAATTCCAGCAAGACCCCGGTCTGGAACCGCATCCGCAAGCTGCGCAAAAATGGCGTGATCACCCGTGACACAGTGCTGCTTGACCCCGAAGTGCTTGGTTTGGAAGCCTGTTTTTTCGTTCTGGTCCGCACCTCGGCGCATGAAAAGGACTGGCAGGCCCGCTTTCTGGAAGCTGTCCGTGCTCGCCCCGAAGTGATGGAAGCCCACCGTTTGGCAGGCGATATCGACTATATCCTGAAAGTCCGGGTTCCCAATGCCCGCGCCTATGACCGTTTCTATCAGGCGCTGATTTCCGAAGTGAGCATCCATAATGTGACTGCGCTGCTGTCGATGGAGGAAATCAAGTTCACCACCGAAATGCCGCTTGCACACACGAAAACCTGATCAGACGAGTGCAGAAACCCGCGTAAAATCTGAAATCATCATGAATTTATCGGAGAAGTCGATGTACCCCAAAGCCCTTGCCCTGATCTGCACGCTCGTTTGCAGCACGGCCGCCACAGCCCAGACCCTGCCACAGCTTTTCGATGTCACAGGGGTCGAAACAGGCGATGTGCTCAATATCCGCGCGACAGATGAGGCCAACGCAGAGATCATCGGCACGCTACGCCGCGACGCGCAAAGCATTGAAGTGGTTGCGATAAATTCTTCAGGCACATGGGGTCAGGTGAATAGCGGCGAGACGACGGGCTGGGTCAATCTTAGTTTTCTGGAAGCACAAGGCGTCGCGATCGACGGGTTCAACCTGCCCAATGGGCTGTTTTGTTATGGCACCGAACCGTTCTGGTCGCTGCAGAATATCGGCGGGCGCCTTCATTACGACACGCCCGATGCGCCTGCGCGCGATCTTGACCTCTGGAGCGCGCAGGATAGCGGGATCGAAGGGGATCTGCGCCGGATGCTGCACTTCGCAGGGCTCGGTGGTCCCGGGACCGCCTTTATCTATCCCGCGCAATGCAGTGATGGGATGTCGGATCGCGCATTCGGGCTTGCGATCAGCCTGATGACCGCGCCGGTTGCGCAGATGCGCTCGGGCTGCTGCACCCTCAGTCGCTGAGCGCCGCGATCCAGCGGGTGATCCGGTCGCGGTTCACCCCCAGATCGGAATGACCGAAGCGCGACCGGGCGAAGGCCAGAAGCATCGCCCCCTCGCCCGCGGGTTCGATCAGGATCGAGGTGTAATCCGGATAGCCCATCAGCCGCGTGCGACTGAGATAGGTCATATGGCCGGATGCCAACGATCCAGCGATCAATTGCGCCCCATCTGCGCGCGCAACCTCATCGACGCGGGAAGCAAGCGCTTCCGGCATCATCTGGAACACGCGTGGCATTTCATCACCGTCCACCATGCGGATCAGGTGAAAATTCGGGCTGGCAGGCCGGGTCACAAGGCGCGGGTCTTCGTGCCAGCGCGCCGGATCAGACGGCGCAAGGCGAATATAGGCCAGCCCGCCCAGCACCAGCACAACCAGAGCAATTGCGGCCAGTTTGATCATTTTACATGTCCTTTCAGTGCCTTACAATAGAGGCAGATCAAGTCTGTTGCGACATGCGCGCCCATCACAGCCGTGGCACCACTGGTGTCATAGGCGGGGGCCACTTCGACCACATCGCCCCCTTTCAGCGCGATCCCGTCCAGCACGCGCAGCATCACTGCAGCCTGATTGGGCGTCAGCCCGTTCCAGACCGGCGTGCCTGTGCCCGGCGCGAAACCCGGATCAAGCGCGTCGATGTCGAACGTGATGTAGCATGGCCCGTCGCCCACAATCGCGCGGGCTTTTGCCGCAGCGGCCTTGGCGCCCATCTCATGCAGCTCGAAGGCGTCGATCACATTCACGCCCAGATAATCAGAACATTCGGTGCGAATGCCGATCTGTACCGAATGGGCCGCATCCACGATCCCTTCGCGCACGGCCTTGTACATGAAAGTGCCGTGATCGATGCGCTCGGGATCGTCATCTTGCCAGAGGTCCGAATGGGCGTCGAACTGGATCACCCGCATCGGGCCGAATCGCGCAGCATAAGCGCGCAGGATCGGCAGGGTGATGAAATGATCGCCACCCAGGGTCAGCGTGGCGGTGCCCGCATCCAGGATCGTGGCGATATGGGCTTGCAGCGTGGCCGGGAAATCCTGCGGGCGGCCGGGGTCGAAGGCCAGATCCCCGTAATCGGTGATCACATTTTCCGAGAGCGGATCGAAACCCCAGCCATAGGGCGGCGTGTAAGGTTGCAGGCTGCTGGCTTCGCGGATCGCGCGCGGACCAAACCGCGCCCCGCTGCGGTTCGAGGTCGCCGTGTCGAAGGCCACACCGGTTACGGCCAGTTCAACGCCTTGCAGGTCTTTGGTGTAGCGGCGGCGCAGGAAACTGGTCACGCCTGCGAAACTGTTTTCCAGCGTCAGGCCCTTGCGGTCGTCCTGTCTCAATGCCGTGTCCACCTCGCGGGCGGTGCGCTCTTGGGTCATGGGGATTGCCTCTTGCCGGATATGGATTA
>SKSL01000248.1 GCA_007123015.1 Natronohydrobacter sp.
AGCGTCTCGAAGGACCAGAGCACATCTTCGACCGTCACAGGGCTGCCATCAGAGAAGCGGGCCTCGGGGCGCAGGGTGAATTCGACGAAGCTGCGGGCATCATCAGTCTGAACTGATTCGGCGAGAAGCCCGTAAAGCGTGAAGGGTTCGTCCCAGGAGCGACCCATCAGCCCCTCATGGGCGAGAAATTGCAACTGCCAGGGGGCACGGCCGCGCAGGATCAGCGGATTGAGCGAATCGAAGCTGCCGACTTCGCCCTGGATGATGCGCCCCCCCTTCGGCGCATCCGGGTTCACATGGGGCAGATGCGCAAAATCTGGGGGGAGGGCCGGGTCGCCATACATAGAGATGGCGTGACCGGGCTCTGAGATGGCCATCTGCGGCATCAAGATGCAGCTTGCCGCTGTGGCAATTGCGGTGGCAAAGTGACGCAGAGGTGACAGCATCGCAGCTTCTCCGGGGTATTCTGGGGTTATGGTTTCGCGGAACGCTACAGTGCGTCGCCAAGGTTTTCAAACTTTTAGCTTGGAAGCGCGGATATGACGCGTTATATATCTGGTACTGCTCGATAGGTTTCTTGCCTGTATGAAACCTGCCTCAATAACTGACGCCCGCCTTGTGCGGGCGTTTTTTTGTGCCCTGAGCGCGTGTGTCGAGCCGATGGCAGGTCGATTGGCTCTGGCCTTCGCAGGTGCAGCGATTATCCTTGTGCGCATGGTGGACAGGCTTTCGAGGAGTGATGGAATGCAGCTTGCAGGCAAACGCGCGATTGTGACCGGGTCGAATTCCGGGATCGGGCTGGGGATCGCATGGGAACTGGCGCGGGCCGGGGCAGAGGTGGTGATCAACTCCCTCACCGATTCGGCGGAAGATCATGCATTGGCCGCGCAGATCAGGGATGAGACAGGGGTGACCGTGCGCTATATCGCGGCGGATATGTCGAAATCCAGCGACTGCCGCGCGCTGGTCGAGCAGGCCGGGGGCTGTGACATTCTGGTGAATAATGCGGGCATCCAGCATGTCGCGAAGATCGAGGAGTTTCCGGGCGAGAAATGGGATGCGATCATCGCGATCAACCTGAGTTCAGCCTTTCACACGACAGCGGCCGCGCTGCCTGCAATGTATGCCAAGGGCTGGGGACGGGTGATCAATATCGCCTCGGCCCATGGTCTGACGGCAAGCCCCTACAAATCGGCCTATGTCGCAGCGAAGCACGGGGTGGTCGGGCTGACCAAGGTCACTGCGCTGGAAGCCGCGGGCAAGGGGGTGACCTGCAATGCGATCTGTCCGGGTTATGTGCTGACGCCGATTGTCGAAAAGCAGATCCCCGATCAGATGAAGACGCATAACATGGATCGTGACACTGTGATCAAGCAGGTCATGCTCTCGCGCCAGCCTTCGGGCGAGTTTGCAACTGTCGAGCAGATGGGTGGGACGGCTGTGTTCCTGTGCTCGGATGCGGCCGCACAAATCACGGGCACCACGATTTCGGTCGATGGGGGTTGGACTGCCCTTTGAGCGGGGTGTCGGGCTGCTGACGGCGTATTTGAGTATTTTTCGCAAGAAAATGAGGACAGGCATTGTCTTCAGCTAAGAGGTGCAGTCATGAGCAAACGGATCAATCTGGCCTTGCAGGGTGGGGGCGCGCATGGGGCGTTCACCTGGGGGGTACTGGACCGGCTGTTGCAGGAGAGTGATATCGAGATCGCGGCGATCTCGGGCACTTCGGCGGGCGCGTTGAATGGGGCGGCGCTGAAGGCAGGCTATGCGCAGGGCGGCAAACAAGGGGCGCGCGTGCTTCTGGACCGGATCTGGCACCAGGTGGGGGCGGTGCATGATCTGCGGCTGACCGGCTGGATCGCGCAGGCCTTGCCGCCGGTGGGTATGATCAATTCCTGGATGGAAAACCTGATGCCGGTCTCGCCGATGAATGTGGCCGCACTGGTCACCAGCCCCTATCAATATGGCGCGCTCTATCGCAACCCGCTGGAACCTGTCGTGCGTTCGCTGAATTTCGGTGAGGTCTGCGCCAAGGACGGACCAGAACTGCATATCGCCACGACCAATGTGCGCACGGGCAAGATCCGGGTGTTTTCGCGTGAGGAAGTGACAGGCGAGGTGATCATGGCCTCTGCCTGTCTGCCGACCCTGTTTCAGGCCGTCGAGTTCGTGGATCCGCGCACAGGCGAGATGGAGGCCTTCTGGGACGGGGGCTACACAGGCAATCCGGCGCTGTTCCCGCTGTTCAAGCCGCATTTGCCAGCCGATGTGATGATCGTGAATATCAACCCCTTGCGGCGCGAGGATGTGCCGCAGACGCCGCAGGATATTCAGAACCGGATCAATGAGATCAGTTTCAATTCCTCCCTGATGCGGGAATTGCGGGCGATCCAGTTCGTCAAGGAGTTGATTGCCGAGGGCAAGATGGACCGCGGCACGATGAAGGATGTGCTGGTGCATATGATCGCGGATGATGATCTGATGACCACTCTTTCGGTCACCAGCAAGGTGACACCGACGCCTTATCTGCTGCATTCGCTGAAAGAGTCCGGGCGCAAGGCCTGCGAGACATTCCTGCGCGCGCACAAGAGCGCGCTTAACGAGACGGCGACAGTTGATCTTCAGGCGATGTTTGGCTGAGCGCGCCGGGTTTGCGTGAGGCAGGGTAGACCAGCCCTGCCGAGATCACCAGCTTCGCCGCATCCTCGATGGCCATGTCGAGTTCGATGATATCCTTGCGGGGCACGAATAACAGAAAGCCCGAAGTCGGGTTGGGTGTGGTGGGCAGGAAGATCGAAACCATGGGACCATTCGCGCTCAGATGATCGCCGATCTCGCCGCGGGTGGTGGTCGAGATGAAGGCGACGGCCCAGATCCCCGGGCGCGGATATTGCACCAGGCAGGCGCGGTCGAAGCTGGGGGTCTTGCGCGCAAGCACTGTATCCGCGATCTGCTTGACGGCATTGTAGATCGAGCGGACGACCGGCATCGATTCGACGATCCGCTCGCCCCAGGCGACCAGCGTGCGCCCGATCAGCCCTTTCGTGAAATAGCCCATCACCAGCGTGAAGATCACGAAGACAATGACACCTGCCCCCGGAAAGTTCAGCCCCAGCCCGGTATCCGGGATCAGGCGTTTGGGGATCAGCGGCAGCACCAGCCCATCAATCCAGGTGATCACATTCCAGATCAGCCAGATGGTCAGTATGCCCGGCGCAATCACGGCCAGACCGGCCAGGAAATTGCTGCGCAATGACGCGATCACTCCGCGTTTTCCAGGGTCTTGGCTCATATGATTCGGTGTCCTGCGGCTCTGACGCGAAAATGGGGCCGGGCCCGGCCTTATGCAAGCGGGGTTTGCGCGAGCGCCGCTGCGATTCGGGCCGCAAGTCGGGCATTGTTGCGCACAAGTGCGAGATTGGCCGTGAGCGAGGCCCCCTCTGTCAGGGTATAGATGCGCCCCAGCAGAAAGGGTGTGACATCCTTGGCCGCGATGCCTTGCGCCTCGGCCTCGGCGATGGCCTGGGCGATCAGGGGGGCGAGCTTGGCCGCCGGGATTTCATCGCGCGCGGGGATCGGGTTCGCGATCAGCTGGCCACCGGGCAGGCCAAGGCGCGCGCGCATGCGGTGACTGGCCGCAATATCTTCGGGCGTGTCAAGCCGCAGCGGCGCGCGCAGATCGCTGGTCCGCGACCAGAAGGCGGGCAGGCTGTCCTGCCCATAGGCAATGACCGGCACGCCCAGCGTTTCAAGCACTTCCAGCGTTTTCGGCAGATCGAGGATCGCTTTCGCGCCTGCCGCGACCACAGTCACCTGCGTGGCAGCAAGTTCCTGCAGATCAGCGGAAATGTCGAAACTGTGCTCTGCGCCGCGATGCACGCCGCCGATACCGCCTGTGGCAAAGACCTCGATCCCGGCAAGGGCCGCGCAGATCATTGTGGCAGCCACTGTGGTGGCCCCTGTGCGCCCTGTGGCCAGCGCCACAGCCAGATCGGCGCGGCTGAGCTTCATCGCGTTCTGCGTCTGGGCGAGCTGTTGCAACTGCGCGTCGGTCAGGCCGATATGGATATGGCCTGCCATGATCGCGATGGTGGCCGGAACGGCACCGCTGTCGCGGATATCCTGTTCGACCGATCGGGCCATTTCCAGATTCTGCGGCCAGGGCATGCCATGGGTGATGATCGTGGATTCAAGCGCAACAATCGGCTGGCCGCCAGCGCGCGCGGCCTGCACGTCCGGGGAATGGATCATCGGGGGCATGGGTGGTCCTCAAAGCTCTTGAGTGGTGATATGGCGCGCAGCAGCCTCCAGCGCATAGGCCAATGCTGCGCGACGGTCCAGCCCGCGCCATTCCGCCGCCATATGCGCTGCCAGGAAATTGTCCCCGGCCCCTGTGACGCGCTGCACACAGACAGCGGGCGGGGTCTCGCTTATCGTCTGCGCGTGATCTGCATCTGTGACCGGTCCGGGGCCGTCCGTCACGATCGCGCGCCTGGCGCCCGCATCCAGCAAGGCGCGTGCCGCCATGCCGCTATCCGTCAGGGGAACGTCGAGTAGCGCCTGCGCCTCCTGGCGGTTCACAGCGAAGACGGCGCCGCTTTCCAGAAAAGGGCGCAAGCGATCTGCTTTCGCCGGGGCAGCAGAGGTGACGTGCAGCGGGCGCGCCTGTGGCAAACCGGTTCTTGCAAGGCTGGCAAGGGTCGCGGGTGCCAAACCACTATCTACCAGAACAGGTCCGCGCCAGTCCCGCAAGGCGTGGTCCGTCAGCGGCGCCAGAAGCGCTGCGCTGTGACCTTCCAGCGCGCGCGAATCGGCGATGGCGACGCCCAGACCCTGTGGCCCCTCGACTGCCAGATAGCGGTCTGTGCTTTGATTATTCGGGCGGTGCAGATGCTGCGTCTCGACGCCCTGTGCGACCAGCCATGCGACCAGAGCCTCGCCGTCAGAATCGCGGCCGATCACCGAAAGCAGTCCAGAGCGCATTCCATGTTGCATCACTGCCTGCGCGACATTCAACGCAACCCCGCCAGGGCGCGTGCTGATCGTGCCGGGCAGGTCCGCACCGGGCGAAATCGCGGCAAGGCTGCGCCCGATCACATCCCAATGCGCAGCCCCGATACACAGGATATCCGGTTTAGCGCGCATGGCTGTGTCGTGGCGCAAAGCCCATTGCTTGGCAAGGGCCGCTTCGGCCTGCTAGGGATGCGCGATGGAGGATTTGTCAGAACGGCTATTCGCGCATTTTGTCGGTGGGCGCTGGCGCGTGCCCTTCGGCACAGAGCAAGTGCCTGTCGCGCATCCTGATGGGGCGCGGGCGGGCACTGTTGTCTTGGCCGAGGCGCGTGATGTCGCGCGCGCATGTAACATCCTGCGTGGCGCAGACCATGTCGCACGCGCGCGGGCGGGAAAGGCGCTCTCTGACCTGGGCATACCTGCGTTTGACGCCCCAATGCCCCCGGCGAATGCGCCAGTGTTGCTTAATCTGGGCACTACAGACCCGCAAGCCCTGGGGGTAGCGCTTGGGGCTGGGTTGGGGCACGGTCTTATCTGGTGCCCTCCGCCTGAAGCGGCGCTCGAGGCCACGAAGATTGCGCTGCACCTGCAGAACGCCGATCTGCCGCCGGGCTGTTTCGCCCTGATCCATGCCTTCACGCCCCGCACGGAGCGCCTGATCAAAGAGTTCGGATTTCAGCGCCGCGCGTCTCAGTAATAGGCGCGCGCGCCGAAAACACGGGCGACCACATCAGCGCGGGTCATTCCGATCCTGGCCAGATCAGCATCCGAAAGCGCACCATAGGCTTGCAAGGCGCGGTATTTGGGACTGCGTTCCGCGATGCGCACCAGCATTGCAAGAAGACCTGCACCAAATCGGGACAGGCGTCCCGCAACCTGCAAACCTGCGCCACGTCCTGTCATGTTCGTGTTCAGACTTGTCATCTGGAAACCCTTTCTTGTCAGGTGTTTCCTCCCGTAACCCAAAGAGTAGGTCACGTTTCCTGACGTGACCACTGCAAAGCCTGAAACCCCGCCTTGCGCCCGGTGCAACACTTCAGATCAGAGTCTTTTAACGCTTTTCGGGCATTTGGACTCTGAGTGCATCGAAAAAGTTCTCGCTTTGTACTTTGAATTGACGTATGGAACATTAACTGAACAAACATGCGATTGCCGCGCTCGGCACGCTATGGAATAAGGGGCAGAGAAATGGCAACAGCGGACCTGCTGACGATGACCGACAAACGCACGGTGGAAAAGAAGAAAGCACTCGACTCGGCCTTGGCTCAGATCGAACGGCAGTTCGGCAAGGGCTCGATCATGAAGCTCGGGGGCGACAATCCCGTGGCCGAGATCGAGGCGACCTCGACCGGATCGCTGGGGTTGGATATTGCGCTGGGCATTGGCGGGCTGCCAAAAGGCCGGGTTATTGAAATTTATGGCCCCGAATCGTCGGGCAAGACCACGCTGACCCTGCATGCTGTGGCCGAAGAGCAGAAAAAAGGCGGGGTCTGCGCTTTTGTCGATGCTGAACATGCGCTTGATCCGCAATATGCGCGCAAGCTGGGTGTTGATCTGGATGAACTGCTGATCTCGCAGCCTGACACCGGGGAACAAGCGCTTGAAATCGTCGATACATTGGTGCGCTCCGGGGCGGTATCCATGGTGGTTGTCGATTCGGTCGCGGCACTGACGCCGAAATCCGAGCTTGAAGGCGATATGGGTGACAGCTCCGTGGGGGTGCATGCGCGACTGATGTCTCAGGCGATGCGCAAACTCACCAGTTCGATCGCGCGCTCGAATTGCATGGTGATCTTCATCAACCAGATTCGCATGAAGATCGGCGTCATGTTCGGCTCGCCCGAAACCACGACAGGGGGCAATGCGCTGAAATTCTACGCCTCGGTGCGGCTGGATATCCGGCGTATCGGCTCGATCAAGGATCGCGATGAAGTGGTGGGCAATCAGACCCGCGTCAAAGTCGTGAAGAACAAGGTGGCCCCGCCGTTCAAGCAGGTCGAATTCGATATCATGTATGGCGAAGGGATCTCGAAGCGCGGTGAGTTGCTTGATCTGGGGGTCAAGGCGGGTGTGGTCGAGAAATCCGGGGCCTGGTATTCCTATGGTGACGAGCGGATCGGGCAGGGGCGTGAGAACGCAAAAAATTTCCTGAAGGACAATCCGCAGATGGCTTTGCAGATCGAGGACAAGATCCGCGCGGCCCATGGTCTGGATTTCCAGATCGTCAGCACGGACGACTCTTTGCTTGATGACTGACCGTCGCTGCAGGTGACACGGGCGGCACTGGACGCGCCCCTGTCTCAGAGCACGGCCACACTGAAATATGCGAGGCGGGTGGAATTCCTCCGCCCGGATCTTGATGGCACTGTTGGGCATTTCGTCGGCGGCCTCACTGCGATAACTGTGCGGGGCATTGCTCGCGCGCATCGCCAGCTGTGTTGGGCATTACTTGCGCGCATCGGGTGATAGGGCCATACGCGCGTGATCCTTCAAGCGGAGCCTGTGCACATCAACATCCTGTCCTTATACACCTCTGTATCCGTTCGGCGGCGCGCTCGATCTGGTCAGACGCGCGCTCGATGACGGTCCC
>SKSL01000063.1 GCA_007123015.1 Natronohydrobacter sp.
CCCGTCAAACTGCAACCGTGTGCGCTGATGCGAGCGGAAATGCGACAGCAGGAGGGAGGTGACATGCGCAGCCATGCGCCAAGCGGTAGGAAGTTTGCGCGCGAAACGCCAGTAGGAAAAAGCCCCGCGCAGGAGGCGGGGCTTGGTCAAATCAGTCAGGTCAGGGCTTAAACCCGCATTGGCATGACGACATAGACAGCGCTTGTGTCGCTACCCTCGCGCATCAGGGTCGGATCGCCCGAGGCATTGAACAGAAACACTGCATTCTCGCGATCCACCTGACTGGCGATTTCCAGCAGGTATTTCGCGTTGAACCCGATCTCCAGCCGCTCATCGCTGTAAGCCACGATCAATTCTTCTTCCGCAGCGCCCGAATCCGGTGCGTTGACCGACAGCACCAGCTTGTCGTCTTCCAGCGCCAGCTTGACCGCGCGCGAGCGTTCAGAAGACACCGTGGCTACCCGGTCCACGGCCTTGGCGAATTCCGACGCGTCCACTTCCAGCCGCTTGGTATTCTGGGTCGGGATCACGCGCGTATAATCGGGGAAAGTGCCGTCGATCACTTTCGAGGTCAGCGTGATTTCCGGGGTCGCAAACCGCACTTTTGTTTCTGAAACAGAAACGGCAATTTCCATATCGTCATCTTCGAGCAGCTTGCGCAACTCGCCGACAGTCTTGCGTGGGACAATCACACCCGGCATCTGCTCGGCCCCGGCAAGCAGAGCTGTATCAATCCGGGCCAGCCGGTGGCCATCCGTGGCGACACAGCGCAACACGCGCCCGCTTTCGCCTTCGGCCACATGCATGAAGACACCGTTCAGGTAATAGCGCGTCTCTTCGGTCGAGATTGCGAATTTCGCCTTGTCGAACAGGCGGCGCAGTTCTTTTGCCGGGGCCGCGAAATTGGCCGTATATTCGCTCGAGGCCATGACCGGGAAATCTTCTTTCGGCAGCGTGGCGAGCGAAAACACTGACCGCCCCGCCGAGACCTGCAAACGTCCAGTGCGCGCATCATTGACCAGTTCAACCAAGGCCCCGTCCGGCAGTTTGCGCACAATGTCATGCAACAGCACGGCCGAGACTGTGGTCGCCCCGGCGCTCTCGACCATGGCGGGGGCACGGTCCACCACTTCGATATCCAGATCTGTGGCGCGCAGGCGGATATGGGCGTCATCCGTCTCGATCAGGACATTGGCCAGAATCGGGATCGTGTTGCGCCGTTCGACCACGGATTGCGCCTGCGACACAGCCTTGAGCAAGATCGCCCGTTCGATACTGATTTTCATACCCGCGTCCCCATGACTTGGCCTGCTGCTTCCCGCTACCGGGGAGCGCGAGCCTAGTCAATTCTGGCACAGCGGCAAGAGAGATTTGACCCCGAACTCTTGGCACAGTTCAGTTTTCGAGCAGACGGCGCAACAATTCCAGATCCTCGTTCAGCTGGCTGTCAACCGCGCGTATCTCTTCGACCTTGCGCACGCCATGCAGGATCGTCGTGTGATCACGCCCACCGAACCGACGGCCGATTTCCGGCAGTGAGCGCGAGGTCATTTCCTTTGACAGATACATCGCGATCTGTCGCGGGCGGGCGATGGTACGCGTCCGTTTCGGCCCCAGCATATCTGACAGGCGAATGTTGAAATGATCGGCGACCTTGCGCTGGATTTCTTCGACTGTGACCCTGCGCTCGGAGCTGCGCAGGATATCTGACAGGCAATCCTGCACCATATCCATGGTGATTTCCTGACCGATCAGACTGGAAAAGGCAAAAAGCCGCTGAAGCGCCCCTTCGAGCACGCGCACATTGTTGCTGATCCGATGTGCGAGGAACTCGAATATGCCGTCGCCGATGGTCACAGAGCCATAGGATTGCGCAAAATGCGCGGCCTTGCGCTGCAGGATCCCCAGACGCAGCTCGTAATTGGTCGGATGCAGATCGACGACCAGACCGCATTGCATGCGCGACGAAATGCGCGCTTCCAGATCCTTGATCTCACCCGGCGCACGATCCGCCGAGATAACAATCTGCTTGTTCTGATCAACCAAGGCATTGAACGTGTGAAAAAATTCTTCCTGCGTACTTTCTTTTCCGGCGATAAACTGGACATCATCGACCATCAGCACATCGACTGAGCGGAAGATATTCTTGAAATCCATGATCTCGCGGTCGCGCAGGGCCTGCACGAAACGGTACATGAATTTTTCGGCCGAGAGATAGAGCACCTGCAGATCCGGACGCTTTTCGGTCAATTCCCAGGCAATCGCCTGCATCAGATGGGTCTTGCCCAGACCGACACCGCCATACAGGAAAAGCGGGTTGAAGGTGACCGGCCCGGCCTCGGCCACGCGGCGCGCGGCGGCATGGGCAAGCTCGTTGGGTTTGCCGACGACGAAATTGTCGAAACTGAGTTTCGGGTCCAGAACTGTGCCCTGCAGCACGTCATCACCTGCCGCCGGACCCCGTGGGCTGTCGGATTTCGGGCGGGTCGCCAGAGTGCCGCCTGACACTGGGGCCGCAGACACCACGAAATCCAGCCGCGTGACATGATTGCCGGAATTGCGGATCAGGGTCAGGATCTGATCATGGTAATTGCGCTTCACCCAATCGCCCACGAAGCGCGAGGGCGCTCTGAAGCGCGCGACGCCTTCTTCTATGGCCAGACATTCGAGCGGTTCGATCCAGCTCTTGTGATTGCTTTCCCCAACTTCGCGCCGCAATTCATCTGATATCCCCGCCCAGCTTATTGTCACGTTGCACCCCAACCTGTTTCTTTTGTTGATACGATCAGCGCAACATCCTCTATCAGCCCACACCCCAAGAAGGTGGACCTGTCGCGCGCAGTCCGGACCCCGAAACAAGGGCCCAACCATTCGCAAATAGAAGACCGACCCTGTGTCATGGCACTGCCAACAAGGATCAGATCAACGCAATCGTATTTATAGCTCCATATCCGACCAGTTCAGTCAGATAGCGACAGATCAGTCCCCCCAAGGACACGCCGAGTCGCCAATCTTAAGTACCAAGCGGGACAGAAGGGCCGCAACCGAACAACGGACTTGACCATATGTCGCGCTGGAAAGAATCGTATTGCTGAGGTATTTCTGCATCTTCATTCAGCATGAAAAAAGGCGCCCTCAGGCGCCTTCTTTGACTGCAGATTTCAGGAATTTACTGCGCACTCAAGGCCTTGACCCGCGAGGACAGGCGCGACATCTTCCGCGCCACAGTGTTCTTGTGCATCACACCTTTGGTGACACCGCGTGCCAGTTCGGGTTGTGCTGCGCGCAGGGCGTCCTTGGCCGCGTCCGCATTGCCCGAAGCGATCGCTTCCTCGACTTTGCGCAGGAAAGTGCGGATGCGCGAGCGGCGTGCTTTGTTGACTTCAGTGCGGCGCTCGACCTGGCGGGCGCGTTTCTTGGACTGGGGCGTATTGGCCATGGGCTCTCGTCTTTCGGTTTCGTTTCAATGTCTTTGCGCAACGTCCCCGCGACTGGTCCGATCAACCAGTTCCGACTCATGCCTAAAGCGGGCCCACGCGCATGTGGCGCTGCCAATACGCCAGATAGCGGCGAAAGGGAAGCGCGAATCGCCAGGATCAGCTGTCGCGGAATTGCGGCTGGCGCTTCTCCAGAAAGGCAGACATGCCTTCTTTCTGATCTTCCGTGCTGAACAGGCTGTGAAAGACCCGCCGCTCGAACAGCAAGCCCTCGCGCAACGTGGTCTCATAGCTGCGATTGACCGCTTCCTTGACCACCTTGACTGTGATCTGCGATTTCTCGGAGATCTTTTCGGCAGCGGCCATGGTTTCTTCCAACAGCTTCTTGGCGGGCACGACACGGCTGACCAACCCGGAGCGCTCGGCTTCTTCTGCATCCATGAAGCGGCCTGTCAGATGCATGTCCATCGCCTTGGACTTGCCGACAAAGCGCGTCAGGCGCTGCGTGCCGCCAATTCCGGCCACGACGCCCAGATTGATCTCGGGTTGACCGAATTTGGCCGTATCTGCGGCGATGATGAAATCGCACATCATGGCCAATTCGCAGCCGCCGCCCAGCGCATAGCCTGCGACTGCGGCAATGATGGGCTTGCGGATGCGCAGGAAGGCGTCGGTCTCGGTGCCGAACATGTCATGTTCGAACATGTCGACGAAGCCCTTCTCGGACATCTCCTTGATATCCGCGCCTGCGGCAAAGGCCTTGTCAGAGCCGGTGATGACGATGCAGCGCACCTTGTCATTCTTGTCAGCCGCACCCAGCGCATCGACCAGCTCTTTCAGCAGGGTGCTGTTGAGGGCATTGAGCGCTTCGGGGCGATTGAGGCGGATCAGGGCGATGTGATTCTCGATATCGACGATCAGCGTTTCATAGGCCATATGGCGGCACCTTGCTTGTGGCTCTCAGCCCCTTGGCTTAACAGCTTGGCGCAGGGGTTCAAGTCATCTCTGACAGGCCGGGCAGTAGAAACTGGAACGCCCCGACTGCACGATCCGGCGCACAGTTTGCGGGCAATCCGGGGTCACACAGGCAGCGCCTTCGCGCCCGTAGACACGAAACGCATGCTGAAAATAGCCAAGCTCGCCATTGGCCTGGCGGTAGTCACGCAGGGACGACCCGCCGGCCTCGATCGCTTCGCGCAATGTGGCGCGGATCATCTCGGTCAGGGTCGCAATGCGCGCAGCGCTGATGCGCCCTGCCATGCGGTTCGGGTGGATACCTGCCCGGAACAGCGCTTCGCAGACATAGATATTGCCCAGCCCCGCGACGATTCGCTGATCGAGCAGCGCGGCCTTGATCGGCGTCCTGCGCCCTGCAAGCTTTGCCGCAAGATAGTTTGCATGAAATCCGTTGCCCAACGGCTCTGGCCCGATACTTGCCAGCAGCGGATGCAATTCAAGCGTGTCTGTCGCGCAAAGATCCATCGCCCCGAAGCGGCGCGGATCATTGAAGGTGACGCGCGCGCCCTGCCCCATATGGAAGATCACATGGTCATGCTTCTCGATGGCCGGATGGTCAAAATGGAACTGCCCCGGTACATGCGGCGCGCTGAGCCCCGAAATCACCATCCGCCCCGACATGCCAAGATGAATGATCAGGCTTTCGCTCCGGTCCAGATCAGCAAGGATATATTTCGAGCGCCGCCGCAGTTGCAGCACCCGCGCCCCGGTCAATCGCTTCGCCATGTCAGGCGGGAAGGGCCAGCGCAGATCGCCGCGCCGCAATTCGGCCTGCGCAATAAGCTGCCCTTCCATCGCGGGCGCAAGTCCGTGCCTGACAGTCTCGACTTCGGGCAATTCGGGCATGGGGACAGTCCTGACAGTCACGGGGTCGCATTGTATCGCCCCCTCGACACTCTATAAGGAGTAGGGAAGGATCCCCACAAGGGGCAGGCAGCGGAGCGCAGATGACCGGGACCGACAAGACCACACATTTCGGCTATCAGACCGTCGATGAAGATCAGAAGGCCGGGCTGGTGCAGGGGGTGTTTTCCTCTGTCGCATCGAAATATGACGTGATGAATGATCTCATGTCAGGGGGCGTTCATCGTCTGTGGAAAGACGCGATGATGGACTGGCTTGCGCCGCGTCCCGGTCAGCAATTGCTGGATGTGGCGGGCGGCACGGGTGACGTGGCCTTCCGATTTCTGGCCCGCGCGGGTGAAACTGCGCATGCCACAGTGCTGGATCTGACGGAACCCATGCTGATCGAAGGCCAGAAACGCGCCGAGGCCGCGAATATGGCGCATCAGCTGGACTGGATCGTGGGCGATGCGATGGCGCTGCCCTTTGCTGACAAGAGCTTTGATGTCTACACAATCAGCTTCGGCATCCGCAATGTGACCCGGATCGAGGACGCACTTTCCGAAGCTTTCCGCGTGTTGCGCCCCGGCGGGCGATTGATGGTGCTGGAATTCAGCCAGATCCCGAATGAGCTGCTGCAAAAAGCCTATGATCTGTATTCTTTCAACGTGATCCCGACCATGGGCAAGATCGTCACGGGCGACCGCGACAGCTATCAGTATCTGGTCGAATCCATCCGCCGTTTCCCTGATCAGGAGCGTTTCGCGCAGATGATCCGGGACGCGGGCTTCGGGCAGGTGAAATATCGCAATCTGTCCATGGGGATTGCAGCGCTCCATTCCGGCTGGAAAATCTGACGTGTTCCGAAGTGCCTTCAATCTCTGGCGGCTGATCCGCACAGGCGCCACATTCGAGCGCACAGGCGCGATGCAGGTGGTGCTGGAAAAGGCGAATGTCCCACCGCGTCTGCGTGTGGCCGCGCGTGTGGTGGGCTGGCCCTTCGCTTGGCTTGGTCTGAAGGGCGATCCGGCGCTGCCTCCGCTGACCCGCGCCCTGACAGCGCTTGGCCCTGCCTATATCAAATTCGGCCAGACACTCGCCACCCGCCCCGATGTGGTGGGGCAGGAACTGGCCGATCAACTGCGCTATCTGCAAGATCAATTGCCGCCTTTTCCGTTGGCGACCGCGCTCAAAGTCATTTCGGAAGAACTGGAACGCCCTGCCGGGCAGCTTTTCAGTGAGATATCGGAACCTGTTGCAGCGGCCTCGATCGCGCAGGTGCATTCGGCCATTCTTGCCGATACCGGCGCGCGTGTGGCGATCAAGGTGTTACGCCCCGGTGTCGAAAAAGCATTCTACACGGATATCGCCGCCTTCTATTTTGCGGCCCGCGTGATCGAGATCTTCCTGCCCAAGACCCGCCGCCTGCGCCCGATGGATGTGATCACCCATTTCGAATCCGTGGTCGAGGGCGAGCTGGACCTGCGGCTGGAGGCGGCCTCGGCTTCGGAATTTCGCGCGAACACGGCCAATGATCCCGGATTTCGCGTGCCGCGGCCGAATTGGAACCTGTCTTCGCGCCGCGTGATGACCCTTGATTGGGCCGAAGGGGCGCAGATGGGGGATAATGTGGCACTGGACCGGATGGGCGTTGATCGTGCTGAACTGGGCACGCGCGTCCTGACACTGTTTCTTGCCCATGCGCTGCGCGATGGGCTGTTTCACGGTGACATGCATCAGGGCAATATGAAGGTGACATCGAAGGGTGAGATCATCGCCTTTGACTTCGGCATCATGGGACGGATCGACACGCTGACCCGCCGTGCCTATGCTGAAATCCTGTATGGCTTCATCCAGAAGGATTACAGACGCGTCGCCGAAGTGCATTTCGAAATGGGCTATGTGCCGCGCGACCGCGATATCGACGAATTCGCCCGCGCGCTCAGTGCTGTGGGCGAGCCGATCTTCGGCATGGATGCGCGCCATATCTCGATGGCGCGGCTGCTGGCCTATCTGTTCGAAGTGACGGAACGCTTCGGCATGGAAACCCGCACTGAACTGATCCTGCTGCAGCGCACCATGGTTGTGGTCGAAGGGGTTGCGCGCTCGCTGAACCCTGAAATCAACATGTGGCAAACCGCCCGCCCCGTGGTCGAGGATTATGTGCGTGGCAATATCGGCCCCAATGCGCTTGCCCGCGATCTGGCGCAGAGCTTGCAGATCCTCAGCCGTTTCGGCCCCCATCTGCCGCGTCTGGCCGAAGAGGCGCTGATCGCACAGGCGCAGGCCCCGAAAACCCCGCCCGTGCCGCGACAGATCGGCCCTGTGGGTGGGGCTTTTATCGGCGGTGGGCTGGTCGCGCTGGGCGTGGCCCTGGGCGCGCTTCTGTGACGATCAGGGCCAATCCGGCCCGTCGGGAAGCAGGTTCACCACCTGCTCCAGATAGACGCGATCCAGCAAGACCAGCATGCCAGGGGCATCGAAGGACAGGCTGACCTGCGCCTGATCCGCCCGGTTCGAGGTGCCGATGGTCGCATCAGGGCTGAATTCCAGCTCGTCAATCGGCCAATGCAGCCCGACCGAGCGCCCTGTGACCGGCGCCATGGGAAAGAGCGAGACCCGCGCACCCGGCTGCAGGGTCAGCGTGATCTGCGGCGGGGCCAGAAAACAGATATCCCCGGCGCAGAGCAGGACGACACGCGCGCGCCCGTGCCAGACAAGCGAGGTCATTGCAGCCAGCGTGTGATCCAGCCGCGCCCCGTCAAAGCCCAGCCCGATCACCAGCGGGGCCGAAATCCGGGCGAGGCATTTGTCAAAATCCGTGCTATCCTGGTTCGGGATATGAACCACCCGGTTGCCCAATTCTGCCCGCAAGGCCGGATCCAGCGAATCCAGATCCCCAAGCACAGACTGCGGCTGGTGGCCCAGGGCGCGAAGCCGGTTCGCCCCGCCATCTGCGGCGACCAGCACAGGTGCCAGCGTCAGGGCGTGGTCCAGATCACGTTCACGCAGCTCACCCCCACCCACAAGGGTCACACGGTGACGCGTGTCGACAGCAGGTATGACCACGTTACACTCTCAATTGAGGCGAATCGCCAAAGTTTCTGACATATTCAGATCATCAAAATACCCAAGTCTGAACATGCAATCGCTCATCTGCTGCGAGATTGTCTTCGGGATGTAAGGTAAAGAAAGCGAGTATAGTATGGTTGGCCCCAGCAAGATACTGACCGTATCCTACGGTACGTTTTCATGCACGCTTGAAGGTTTCGATGAACCATTTGGCACCATGAAAGCAATCGCCGAATACTTCCGCGACCTCGCTGCCGAGGATCGGTATTTCGGTGCAGAACCCCCGACGCCCGATGCAGAGATGCTGCACCGGATCGCAGAGCGCGAGATCCAGCGTCGCGTTGAAGCGCGGGTTCAGGACAATGGGATCTTGCTGCGACCGCAAATGGAGTCCGCGGCACCTGCTGCCCCGGCCCTTGATGCAGATCGCGCAGGGACTGCAGCTGTCGCCCCAGATCCGCGCGAAGAGGTCAGTCAGGCGACCGCCTCTGAGGTTGTTACCGGGGAGGTGACCCCAGAGCCTGCCGCACCTGAACCAGATGTGAGCGCACCCACAGACACTGGGGAAGCTGACACCACAGCCGAAGCTGATTTGCAGACCGAGCCTGCCCCGGCAGAGCCAGAGGCATCAGAGCCGGAAGCGATCGAGGCAGCGGCACCAGAAGAGGCAACGGCACCACAGCCAGAGCCCGAGCCAGAAGCGCCAGCCGAGATGGCGCAGGAAGACCTGCCCGAGGACGTGTCGCCCCACGAAGAATACGACCCGGCAGCGCTTGCGGAAAAGCCAGGACTGTCTGACAAGCTGGCGCGTATCCGCGCTGCGGTCGCCTCTGCCGGGGTCACAGCAGGTGGGGCCGCCATGGCTGCCCATTTCGTCAAATCCGAGAGCGACGGGCCTGATCAGGACATCGAGACGCCCATGGAAGACGCAGCGCTCCCCGAAAGCACTGTTGCACCCTATGCGGCGCCGGAACCAGAGGCCGTGTTGCCAGAGCCGGAAATGGTCGAGGAACCGGCAGCAGAGCTTGATCCTGCGGATGAGACAGAGGATCTGGCAGAAGATGAAGCGGCGCTCTTTGATGAAGACACGCTCGAGTCGAGCTTGTCGGCGCATTTCGAGCGCGCCGAAGATGACACTGCCGACATGCTGGAGCTGGCAGATGAAGAAGACCTGCCGGAAGAAGACACGCAAGAGGCCGCTGCGCTGCCCGTGGATGAGGCTGCGGCTGACGAGGCTGCATTCGATGCGGCCATGGCCGAAATCGAAGTCGCACCCGGTGTCAGCGACATGTCAGACGATCCGGTCGCAGCGGAAAGCGCGGAAGACGATGCTGACAGCGCAGCCGATGACAGCGCGATCCGGGCGCAAATCCAGCAGCTTCTGGGCGATACAGGACTGCCAGAGGCTGACGAGGCGGAACTGGTCGGCGAATTGGCTGCGATCGAGAAAGACGCGCATGGCAAACGCGCGGGCAAGGCACTAAAGGCTTTTGGCGATCTGGCGGAAGATACCGAGGATACCGCCGCGCGTCTGATGGAAACGGCAGAGAGCGAGCTTGGTCAGAAAGATGCGCTGCGCCGCCACGATGCTTTCGAGAACATGCGCGCCGCAGTCGATGCGACACGCGCAGAAGAGGAAGTCAGTGGTCCGCGTCGTCGCGAGTTTGCACAGGAGCTGGAAATCGAGCGCTACAAGGGCGATCTGGATATGCCCGATCCGCTTGAACCCTCGGTTCTGCGCACGCGCGAGATTGTGCCAAAGCCTGCCGCGCGCCCAGAGCCTGTTGCAGAGCCTGCGCCCGAGAGTGTCGCTTCAGACCCCGAGCCTGAAGC
This sequence comes from Natronohydrobacter sp., assembly GCA_007123015.1. Lineage (GTDB taxonomy): Bacteria > Pseudomonadota > Alphaproteobacteria > Rhodobacterales > Rhodobacteraceae > Roseinatronobacter. The sequence continues at coordinate 10,203 of SKSL01000063.1, forward strand.
GGTCACAATGGCTGCAGACCCCGAACCCGTCGTGCCGGTAACGCCAGCACGCCCCATCCCGCGCCGTCCTGCGCCCCTTGGCAAGGGCCGCACGGTGCGCCCGAACGCAACGCGCGCGCCGCTTGTTCTGGTTTCCGAACAGCGCATCGACACGCCCAAAGTCTCTGGCCCGGTGCGCCCGCGCCGCGTGCAGGCAGGGGGTGGTCTGGCCGTGGACCTGAGCAATGTCAGCGACGCGCCGCAGGACGGTCATGATGATCTTGAAGAGTTCAAGACCTTTGCCAAACGCGTCGATGCCTGGTTGCTGGATGAACAGATCGAAGCGGCTGCGGCTTTCTCGACCCATATCAAGGGGCAAGAGAGCTTTTCGCGCATCGAGCTGATGAATTATGTCATTGCCAATAATGAAGGCAAGACAGTTTCGCGCGATGACATGCTGCGTGGTTTTGGCACATTGCTGCGCGAAGGTCGGCTGGAACGGACCGAGGCCGGGGCGTTCCGTTTGTCGGCAGCCTCTGAATTCGACGAGCCTGCGCGCCAATACGCGACCCGTTGAGCACATCGCCAAGTCAAGTATTGCAGGCCCCGGTCCCCTCCGGGGCCTGTTGCTGTATCAGCGCAATGGGCCAACGCGGTTTGGTGACCGGCTATGGCCTTTGTTCGACAAACTGCACAAGGCGCGGCAGACATATGCGTGACAGATCATAATCTTCGATGATCGTCTTGCGCGCCGCCTTGCGCAGCGGTTCCTGCGCCGCAGGATTGGCAAGCGCGTCGCTCAAGGCAGCGACCCAGCCGTCGATATCGAAGAAATCGACCAGCCGCCCGTTCACGCCATCGCGGATCACTTCTTCCACAGGTCCGGTCCGAGAGGCGATCACGCAGGCCTCCATCGCCATCGCTTCGAGCATGGACCAGGACAGCACGAAAGGGATGGTCAGGTAAGCATGGACGCGGCTGACCTGCAGCACTTTCTGATAGGCGGCATAGGGCAGGCGGCCCAGAAAATGAACGCGGCTCAGATCAAGCCGCCCGTCAAGTTCGCGCAGGAAGACCTCGCGCCATGTGCCCTGTGGTGGTGGTGCCCCATAGCTGACGCCATCCCCGCCGAGTATGATCACCTGCGCAGAGGGGCGCGCGGCCAGCAGATCGGGCAGCGCGCGCAGCAGGATATGCGTGCCGCGATAGGGTTCAAGATTGCGCGCGACATAGGTCAGCACTTCATCGCCCGCGCGCAGGATTTGCCCATTGGGCAAGGTCACCTTTGCCGAAGGGTCCGGTTTCAGCGCATCTGTGTCGATGCCGTCATGGGTGATCGTGATCTTCTCGCGGAAACAGGCGGGAAAGGTGTCGGCCTGCCACTCGGTCGGTGAGAGGGCCGCATCGGCCTGCACCATCGCCAGCGCCTGATGCGCCTGGCGGGCCGTCACTGAAAACCCCATCGCGGGGTCCTTTCGGCTGAATTCGGGATCGAAGCCCACATCCAGACCGCGGGTGGCGTAGAAGAATTCAGCATAGACCTGCAAGCGGACATCAGGCCAGACTTCGCGCAGAAACAGGGTCTCGCCCCAGCCGGAATGACCGAAAATCACATCCGGGCTGAAGCCAAGTTTGTCGCGCAGCTGGATCGCCGCGCGCGCCACGCGATGCGCGCGATCTGTCATCGCTGTATAGGTCGTGCCGAAACGTGTGTGCTTGGGGTCAGGCGCAGGATCGGGCATCGGGTAGCGATAGGTCTGGATCGGTGTGGCCTGCGCGTTCGTCTGCGCGGTCAGAGCAACCACCTGATGGCCCCGCGCAACAAGGGCCGGGGCCAGATGTTTGAACTGGCCCGGGAAATTCTGATGAACGAACAGGATACGCACGAGGTCGCCTTTCGCCTCAGGCGGCCCCAATGGCAGTAATGTCAAACGCCGCAGCCAGCAGGCGCTGGGTATAGTCGCTTTTCGGCGCGTCAAAGACTTGCTGCACGGACCCGGCCTCGACCACATCGCCCTGGCGCATGACGATCACTTTATGCGACAGCGCACGGACCACGCGCAGGTCATGGCTGATGAACAGATAGGCCAGACCATATTTGCGCTGCAGATTGCGCAACAGCTCGACAATCTGGACTTGTACGGTCATGTCCAGCGCCGATGTCGGTTCATCCAGAACCACCAGTTTCGGCCGCAGGACCATGGCGCGCGCAATCGCGATCCGCTGGCGCTGCCCGCCCGAGAATTCATGTGGATAGCGTTCCATCATGGCCGGATCCAGCCCCACTTCGACCATCATCTCGGCCACCAGATCGCGTGCGGATTTGCCGATGGGCACCGCATGCACGCTGAACCCTTCGGCGATGATCTGCTCGACTGTCATGCGCGGCGACAGGCTGCCGAACGGGTCCTGAAAGACGATCTGCAGGTTGCGGCGCAAGCTGCGCAACTGGGCGGATTTGCGGCCCTGAATATCCTTGCCTTCAAACAATATCGGCCCCTCGCTGGAAATCAGCCGCAAGATCGCCAGCGCGAGCGTGGTCTTGCCAGACCCGGATTCCCCCACGATCCCCAGCGTTTCGCCCGCGCGCAGCGAGAAACTGGCCTCGTTCACGGCCTTCACATGGCCCACTGTCCGCCGCAGGAACCCCCGCTGGATCGGAAACCAGATGCGCAAACGATCTGTGCGCAGGATTTCGGTCGAGGTGGCCGGAACAGGTGCGGGTTCGCCCTTGGATTCGGCTTCCAGCAATTTTCGGGTATAGGGATGTTCGGGGGCCGCGAAGATTTCGGCCGTGGGGCCTTGCTCGACGATTTCGCCATCTTTCATCACGCAGACCCGATCCGCGAAACGGCGCACGATGTTCAGATCATGGGTGATGAACAGAAGGCTCATGCCCTCGGCGCGTTTCAGATCGACCAGCAGTTCCAGAATCTGCGCCTGAATCGTCACGTCAAGCGCGGTCGTCGGTTCATCCGCGACCAGCAATTCCGGACCATTGGCCAGCGCCATCGCGATCATGACCCGCTGCCTTTGCCCACCGGACAGCTGATGCGGATAAGCCCCCAGACGGCTTTCGGCGTCGCGAATACCCACTTTGTCCAGCAATTCCAGCACTCGCGCGCGCGCCCGCGCGCCGTGCAAGCCCTGATGCAGGGACAGGCTTTCTGTGATCTGTTTTTCGATCGTATGCAGCGGGTTGAGCGAGGTCATCGGCTCCTGAAAGATGAAACTCACATCATTGCCGCGCACTTGTCGCAACATCCGGTCAGAAGCCCCGACAAGCTGGTCGCCTTTGAAGGTCACCGACCCCTCGACCTGCGCCGAATCGGGCAGAAGACCCACAGTCGCAAGCGCACTGACAGATTTGCCAGACCCGGATTCGCCCACCAGCGCGACGGTTTCGCCCTTATCCACATGAAAACTGACCCCGCGCACAGCCCGGACTGCGCGCCCTTCCTGATGGAAGGTGACGGACAGGGTCTTCACATCCAGAATGCGGCTCATGAGAATGTCTTTCTGGGGTCAAAGGCGTCGCGCACGCCCTCGAAGATGAAGACCAGCAGCGACAGCATGATCGCGAATGTGAAGAAGGCCGAGAAGCCAAGCCAGGGCGCTTGCAGATTGTTCCGCGCCTGCAAGGTCATTTCGCCCAGCGATGGCGCAGAAGAGGGCAGGCCAAAGCCCAGGAAATCAAGCGCCGCGAGCGATCCGATGACACCCGTGATGATGAAAGGCAGGAAGGTGAGTGTTGCGACCATGGCATTGGGCAACACATGGCGGAACATGATCGTCAGGTTCGACACGCCCAGCGCGCGGGCCGCTCGGACATATTCGAAATTCCGCGCGCGCAGGAATTCCGCGCGCACCACGCCCACAAGCCCGGTCCAGCCAAACAAAGTCATCAGGAACACCAGTAGCCAGAAATTCATTGCGAACATGGAAGACAGGATGATGATGACATAAAGCGACGGAACCGAGTTCCAGAGTTCGATCACGCGCTGAAACAGAAGATCGGTCAGCCCACCAAAGAACCCCTGTACAGCCCCGGCAGCAATGCCGATAATCGACGTGGCAGCGGTCACGATCAGGGCGAAGGTGATCGACAGTCGGAAGCCGTAAATTATCCGTGCCAGCACATCGCGGGCGGTGTCATCGGTGCCTAGCCAGTGCCGGTCGTCGGGCGGCGAGGGGGCCGCGCGGCCAATATCGTTGATCGTGTTGTAGCTATAGGGGATCAGTGGCCAGAACATCCAGCCCGCGACGATCTCTTCGCCATCCACAATGCCAGTTGCGGCCTGAAGCATGGCCTCTTCCGGGTCATCAAGGCACAGCTCGGCCCCGCCTGTGCGGATCAGGCACTGCACTTCGGGGTCGCGATAAACGGCTTCCGTTCTGAAATCGCCGCCGAATGTGGTTTCGGGATAGAAGCGATGAATCGGGAAATGCAATTCGCCACGGAAGCTGACAAGGATGGGGCGGTCATTGGCGATGTATTCTGCAAAGAGCGACAGGCCATAGAGCACGCCCAGAATGATCAGCGACCAGAAAGCGCGGCGATTTGCCTTGAAGTTGCGCCAACGCCGCCGGTTCAGCGCCGAGATGGTGATGCCGAAGCGCTTCCTGGGCGGTGGCAGGGTGCCCGTTTCATCCGGGTTCGGAAGCGGATCGGGGGAAGAGACGAATTGATCGACACGCTGATCCATGGCTCAGGTCTCTCGCGATTCGAAATCGATACGGGGGTCGATCCAGACATACATCAAGTCTGAAATCAGCCCCACCACCAGCCCGATCAGCCCGAAGACAAAAAGCGTGCCGAACATGACCGGATAATCGCGGGCCACAGTCGCCTCGAACGCCAAACGGCCCAACCCGTCGAGCGAGAAGATCGTCTCGATCAAGAGCGACCCGCCGAAGAACACGCCTACAAACACGGCCGGGAAGCCGGCAATCACGATCAGCATCGCGTTACGGAAGACGTGCCCATACAACACCTTGCTGTCGCTCAAGCCCTTGGCACGGGCGGTGACGACATAGTGTTTCCGGATCTCATCAAGGAAACTGTTCTTGGTCAGCAGTGTCAGCGTCGCAAAGGCCGAGATGGTCGAGGCGATGACCGGCAGCGTGATATGCCAGAAGTAATCCTTGACCTTGCCCCAGAAGGACAGGGTTTCCCAGACTTCTTGCGGGCTGGTCAGCCCTCGGGCCGGGAAGACCTGGAAATAGGACCCGCCTGCAAAGACAACCAGCAGCAGGATCGCAAACAGAAAGCCGGGGATCGCATAGGCGACGATGATCAGACCCGAGGTGAAGGTGTCAAACCGCGTCCCGTCGCGCACAGCCTTGCGGATGCCCAAAGGGATCGAGACCAGATAGGCGATCAAGGTGGACCATAAGCCCAGCGTGATCGACACAGGCAACTTCTCGATGACCAGATCCACGACCGAGATCGACCGGAAATAGCTTTGGCCGAAGTCGAAGCGCATGTAATTCCACATCATGTGCAGGAAGCGTTGCAGGGGCGGCTTGTCGAAGCCGAATTCCCGTTCCAGCTGCGCGATGAATTCAGGCGGCAGGCCCCGCGCGCCCAGATAGCCCTCTTCCTGCCCGGATTGCATGTTCGCGCCCATATCGCCGCCCCCGCCAGAGATATTGGCAAAGACATCGCCTTCGCCTTGCATCCGGGCGATGACTTGCTCGATCGGCCCGCCGGGGACGAATTGCACAAGGCTGAAATTGATAATCATCACCCCCAACAATGTGGGGATGATCAGGGCGAGGCGGCGCAGGATGTAGGCAGCCATTCCTGCGGGCCCTTAGCGGATTGCGCCAGCGGCGCGCAGCGCATCCGCTCTGTCCGCGTCATACCACCAGATATCGACCTCGCCCAGCGAGAAGGGCGGCAACGGGTCAGGGTGATCGAACATATCGTAATAGGCGATCATGTGTTCCCCGCGATACCAGGTCGGCACCATGAAATATTCATGCCGCATGATCCGGTCGATGGCCCGCACAGCAGCGGCCATTTCCTCGCGCGAGGTGGCATCGACAACGATCTCGGTCAGCTTGTCGACCGCCGGATGGCCAAACCCTGCCGGGTTGAATACATCATCGCGGTATTCGGTGCCGAACCGCTGCGACAAGCCAATCCCTTCTTCCAGGCCGTTATTGTACCCCGCGACGATCATGTCGTAATCGAAGGTCTGGCGCAAAAGCTGGTATTGCGCTGGGTCGATCCGGCGATATTCCGCATTCACTCCCAGCCGCCGCAGATTTTCGATGTAAGGTAGAATGATCCGGTCGAAGGTCGCGCTGCGTTCCAGAAACTCGATATCGAGTGTCTCGCCGGTCTCATTGCGCAGCAAACCGTCTGTGCCGGTCGTGTAGCCGGCCTCTTCCATCAGCGCGAGCGCCTGACGCAGATTGCCGCGGTCCAGCTGCCGCGCCCCGGAGACATGGGGCAGGAAAGCAGGTTCGGTCAGGATTTCAGGGTCAGTCAGGTCGGCGACCATTTCCAGATATTCCAGCTCCAGACCTTCGGCGACATCTCGTGCGTGCAGATCCGAGCCTTGCCAGAAGCTCTCGCGTTGGTCGAACATGCTGAATTGCAAGGTCTCGTTGGTGAATGTGAAATTATACATCAACCCCAGGGCCCGCCGGATATTGCGGTCCTGCAGCAGGTCCCGGCGCAGGTTGAAGACAAAACCGCTGGCAGTGGGCAGATTGCCATCTTCGGGCTCTGCGCGGATCACATGCCCACGCTGCACGGCCGGGAAATCATAGGCCGTGGCCCAGTTGATCGAGCTGTTCTCGGCCCGGAATGTGTAATCCCCCGAGGTGAAGCCGATGAAAGCCGCGTTCGAATCAGCGTAATAGACCACCCGGATCCGGTCAAAATTGGATCGGCCCTGCATTGCGGGCAGGTCGCGGCCCCAATAGTCTGGATTGCGCCGATAGATGATCTCGCGCCCAGCTGTTGCGCGCTCGACCATATAAGGCCCGGAACCGGGCGAGGTCGTCATCCGCGATTCGTCCAGCCGTGCGCCAGTTTCTTCATACCAGGCTTTCGACCAGGCCGGGGTCCCACCGACAAGCGAGATCAGGTTCTTACGCGGAATACCATCGGCGAAGGTGAACTTCAGCGTGTGATCATCCAGTGCCTCGGCGCTCGACACCACTCGGCTGACATAATTCGCATAAGACGGCGTGCCCTGATCCAGCAACAGCTCATGCGAGAAAACAATATCATGCGCGGTCAGCGGCGTCCCATCCGAGAAGCGTGCTTCGGGGCGCAGATGAAAGATGACCCAGTCCTTGCTTTCGGGATATTCCATATGCGTGCACAGCAGACAGTAGCTTGCACTGACCTCGTCCAGCGCCCCTGTCAGGATGCGCTCGAACATGATGGTCGACAAGCGCCCTGGTGTGCCACGCAGCGTCGAATAGGCGTTCATGCTGTCAAACGTGCCTTCGGCAGAAAGCGACATGGTCCCGCCCTTGGGTGCGTCGGGATTGACGAAATCGAAATGGGCGAAATCGGCCGGATATTTCAGGTCGCCAAACGTCGAATAGGCATGCGTGCTGATGATCTCGCCCTCAGTCTCGGCGGCGAGGGTAGAGCCTGCCGTGATGAAGGACAAAGAGAGCCCGATAACCGAAAGACGCGCAGTATTCATGCGGGACATGGGACATTCCTCCTCTGACGGGCCTCTTTCACACTGGGCCTTTCATGTCTTTATTTAGTCTTTCTACGCGGCTGTCGACTGCCGAGCGGGTGTTTCACGTCAATGACAAGGGAATTTGATGGAAAACGCCATGAAAAAGGCCGCCCAGTCATCTGGACGGCCCCTGGAATGTGGTCATGTCGCGAAGCTCAGCGTTCGCTTTCGATATAGGCAATCAGGTTGGCGCGATCCTGCACGCTGGATATGCCCCGGAAGCTCATCGACGTCCCTGGCGTGATAGCATTCGGATTCTCGATGAAAGCCGACAGGATTTCTGGTGTCCAAGCTTCCCCTGCCTGATTCAGAGCCCCGGAATAGTTGAACCCGTCAACGACGCCGATCTCGCGATCCACGACCCCGTACAGATGGGGACCGACACCATTGCGCCCATCTTCCAGCGCATGGCAGGCACGGCACTGCGACCACAGGCGCGACCCGGCGCTCGCATCAGCGACTTCCCAGGCTTCGTCGAAGGTCAGTTCGGCGACAGGTTCGGCGACGACGTCATCTGAACCCGTGTCGATGATAAAAGCCTGCGGCGCATTCGCATTGCCAGGCACATAGATCGCAGTAGAGGCCCAATTGCCCAGAAGAAAGACCAGCAGCGCGCCGCAAAACGCGGCAACGGCCTTGGTGATCACCATCGTGTCAAACATGTCGCAATCCTATAGCCCAGCGGAGTTGAGGTTCAATACCCGCTTCCCCCTGCAATTTTCAAGCGGTAGTTACCGCGACGAAATGCCCATTCGGGCGAAATCGGGAAGTTGTGAGCGGAAACATGGTTGGCAGTATCGCATTCCAGGGGGAACTTGGCGCTTATGGCCATCAGGCCTGTGCAGACGCGCGCCCGGATTACACAACGCTGCCCTGCCTGACCTTCCATGACACGATGGCCGCCGTGCGCGACGGCGCGGCGGACCTGGCCATGGTCGCGGTCGAGAATTCGATCTATGGGCGCGTGGCCGATGTGCATCAATTGCTGCCTGAAAGCGGCTTGCACATTGTGGCCGAAGCCTTCGTGCGCGTCCATGTCAATCTTCTGGGCGTCAAGGGCGCGCGGCTGGACCAAGTCCGCGAGGCACATGGTCATCCGGTCATCTTGCCGCAATGCAGTCACTTCCTGCGCACGCATGCGATCAAGGGCATGACCAGTTCCGACAATGCCCGCGCCGCGCGCGAAATCGCCGAGCGCGGTGATCCGAGCCACGCCGCATTGGCCAGCGAAATGGCGGCCAGGATCTACGACCTTGATGTGCTGGCCCGCCATATCGAGGATCGGCCTGACAACACCACGCGTTTCCTGATCATGGCCCGCGACATTGATCTGACCCGGCGCAGCGCAGAGATGATGACCAGCTTCCTGTTTCGCGTCCGCAACATCCCGGCGGCGCTCTACAAGGCGATGGGCGGTTTTGCCACGAATAACGTGAACATGCTGAAACTGGAAAGCTACATGGTGGATGGCTCATTCACCGCGACGCAGTTCTTCGCTGAAATTGAGGGCCATCCCGAAGATGCAAATGTCGCCCGCGCGCTGGAGGAGTTGCGCTATTTTACCTCCTATCTGAACATTCTGGGCACATATCCGGCAGATCCCGCGCGCCGCTGAGGCGATAGACGCGATGTCTGGCGCGACACGCCCTCGTCCTGAACCCCTTTCATTTTCTTGCGCAAAATACTCTCGCCGAAGGCTGCGGGCCGCAAGGCCCGCCCCGCCCGGCAGACAACGCCGTGCAGCTCTGGCCTCAGCCCATTTTCGCCAGCACTTTCACCAGCGCCGGGCGCGCCGTCATGCGCTCCAGATAGGCCCCGAGCCGTTCTTCCTGAATCGGAAATTTCGCGACCCTGGCCCAGATCCCGCAATGCGTGAGCAGGATATCGGGCACCGTCATTTTTGCGCCCATCAGGAATTCCCCCTCGCCCATCCGATGTACCAGCGTTTTCTGGCTATGGGTGAATTCCCAGATCAGCGATTCCTTGATCGAGGATTGCCGCATCGCTTCGGGCAGAATGAAGGAATGACGCGCGGCCATCCACAGCGCCGAATCAAATTCGTCAAGCAGGAATTGTGTCAGACTGTCCTGCCGCGCCCGGTCCAGAGTGCCCGCCTTGTAGGTCAGCCCACCATGTTTGTCGGCCAGATACTGGATGATCGCTGTCGAATCGGTGATCGGCGTGCCATCCTCGATCAGAACGGGCACTTTTCCGGCAGGGTTGAAACTGATCACCCCTTCTGATCGCGGCGCGGCAGGCACATGCTCATAAGCCTGGCCGAGTTCTTCCAGCATCCACAGCACACGCGTTGCGCGCGAATTCGCCTTGCCGATGACAGTGTACATGCGTGACCTCTGCTATCTACGCGCCCGCATTGCCAGCCGGATCAGCGCGCGTTCCATGACCGCCATGCTGGGCGCGTTCGACGAGGAGCGCAAGGTCAGATCGGCCTCGACCAGATCAGCCAGCGCGCGTTCCAGCTTTGCAAGCCCCCAGCCCTGGGCCTGTGCCAGCACCCTGTCGCGACGTGGCCCGAAAATCGGCGGGCGCGCGCGCTGGATACCCGCGCTTGGCCCGCCCGGATCACAACTGATCGCATGCAGGCTGCGGAAATGCCGCATTGCCATGATCGCCAGCGTCACGGCTGCCACCCCCTGCGCCTGCAGACGCGCGAGCAGCGGGCCAATCTGCGCGGCTTGCCCTTCAGCAACCGCATTCAGCAGATCATCGACCGCCGCTTCCGTGCTGATGGGCGCAATCGCGGCAATATCTTCGGGCGACAGCGGGGTGGTGTCGCCAAATTTATACAGGGCGAGCTTCTCCAGCGTCTGCCGGAAATCACCCGGATCAAGCGCGCGCGACAGCGCTACCAGATCGCGCATCGCATCGCTGCCGACCTGTGTCAGACCGGCCTTGCTCAGGGCAGCCTCGATCTCGTCGCGCGTGGGCGGTTCGTCATAGAGCGCCACTGCGCCACTGGTGCGCGCGCTCTCGAACAGCTTGCGCAGTTTGGAACTGGCCTTGAGCGTGCCTGCGGTCACCACGATCTGCGCATCGCCCGCGCGCCACTCCGCCAGCGCCTGCGCCACAGCGTCGCTCACCTGATCATTGGCGTCTTCCACCAGCACCGCGCGCGGCCCCGGAAAGAAGCCCTGCGCCTTGACCGTATCCAGAAGCAACGCCTTGTTGCGCCGCAACTCAGCGCCGGGTAGACGCTCGAAGCGCATCTCGGCCTCGCCCTGCGGCCCGACAAGCGCCGCGATCAGATCCTGGCGTTTCAGCGCCACGCGCATCGCGTCCTGCCCGTAGATCAGCAGCCCCGCCAGCGCCGGGTCAGGCTTTGCGATCAGCCGCGCCAGGTCGCGGGCATTCAGCTTCATTCCGCAAGTGCCGCCATCAGCCGCGTGGCAACCTGGTCAGCAAGGATCCGCATCAACCGTTTCTCGGCATCTTCCTGCGCCCGCCGCGTCGCAAGCTGCGTGTCCGTGGTCGAGTAATTGGTGAAATTGCGCAACCTGCCGCTGGTCAGGGTCTCGCCTGACGCAATATCGATCAGAGTATAAGCGACCTCGCCAAAGAGCGTGATCCTTGTCGCGCCCAGCCCGCTGAGTTGCGCGGCCCCGCGTTCGGATGTGCTGATCGCATAGTCGAGATCCATACCCGGCGTTGTCGGGCGGCCGAGGCGCTGCTCGAATGCCGACACAAAGTCGAAATCGCGCGACGTGACCGGATCAGCCGCGCGGACTTGCCCACGCAACGCCTGCCCGGACCCACCTGGCGCATAGGCCGGGGTGAAGCCGCAAGCGGCGAGCGGCAGCGCCGCCAGCGAAACAACAAAGCTTCTGCGATCAGACCACGACATTGACAATGCGCCCCGGCACCACGATCAGCTTGCGCGGTGCATTCCCGCCCAAAGCCTTGACCACAGCATCCTGCGCAAGGGCCAGTTTTTCAACCTCTTCCTTGGGCATTTCGGCAGGCACTTCGATTTCCGCGCGCCGCTTGCCGTTGATCTGGATGGGCAACGTGATCGTGTCGCGCACCAGCATGGCGGGGTCGGGTTTGGGCCAGGGGGCTTGTGCCACCAACCCCTGCCCGCCCTGCATGGTCCAGATCTCTTCCGCCAGATGCGGCACCATCGGCGCCATCAATTGCGCAAGCGTGCGCATCGCGGTTTTCTGCGCGGCCCCGCTGGCTTCGCTGCGCGTGAGCGTGTTGGTGAAGGCATAGAGTTCCGCAATCGCCTTGTTGAAAGCGAAATTCTCGATGGCGCGGGTGCAATCGGCAATCGCGTGGTGCATGGCGCGCATCAGGTCGGTGTCGGCATCCGTGACTGCGCCATCTTCCATCGCTGCGATCCGGTCGCAGAGCATCCAGACACGGCTCAAGTGCTTGAACGCCGCTTCCGCCCCCGCGCTGGTCCATTCCACATCGCGCTCGGGCGGGCTGTCGGACATGACGAACCAGCGCGCTGTGTCGGCCCCGAAAGCTTCGATGATATTGACCGGATCGACCACATTCTTCTTGGATTTCGACATCTTGGCCGAGGGGATGATCGTCACGGCCTCGCCTGTGGCGCGCAGTTTCCCGTCCTCGATATCTTCCGGCAGGTGATAAATCGCACGACCTTTGGCGTCGCGCGTCAGGTAAATCTCATGCGTCACCATCCCTTGCGTGAACAGCGCATTGAACGGCTCAGAGGCCGATTCGGGCAAATGCCCGGTCTTGACCATCGCGCGGGCGAAGAAGCGCGAATAGAGAAGGTGCAGAATCGCATGTTCGATCCCGCCGATATACTGGTCCACATTCATCCAGTAGGCGGCATCCTCGGTATCGGTCGGGGTTTCGGCGCGGGGCGAGGTGAATCGGGCATAATACCACGACGAATCAACAAACGTGTCCATCGTGTCGGTTTC
>SKSL01000272.1 GCA_007123015.1 Natronohydrobacter sp.
CCTGATGCTGTCGGATGCCCAGATGCTGGAGGTGTTCGATCTCGCTCGCCGTGAGGGGGCTTTGGTCATGGTTCATGCCGAAGGACATGATGCGATCCGCTTCATGGCGCAGAAGTTGGAAGAGGCCGGAAAGACTGCACCATATTATCACGCAATCGCACATTCCAGCATCGCCGAGCGGGAGGCAACACACCGCGCCCTGTCGCATGCAGAACTTGTCGATGTGCCCATCGTGATCGTGCATGTATCTGGTCAGGAACCTCTGGATGAGATTCGTGCTGCCAGACGACGCGGGCTCAATGTGATTGCAGAAACCTGTCCGCAATATCTCGTTCTGACCGCTGATGACCTCAAGGGCCTGAACATGGATTTCGAGGGTGCAAAATATGTGTGCTCGCCGCCACCGCGCGATCTGGCCGCGCAAGCGGCCATCTGGCAGGGGTTGAAGGACGGATCTTTCGATATTTTCTCATCAGATCATGCACCTTTTCGGTTTCAGGGAGAAAATAATACCGGAAAGGACAATCCCCGGGCGCGAACGTCCTTCAAATGGGTTCCCAATGGGCTACCAGGCGTAGAGACACGTATGGCCATCTTGTTTTCCGAAGGTGTCAGTAAGGGCCGGATCACCCAGGAGCGGTTTGTTGCACTGACGGCAACCAACCCCGCAAAAACCTATGGCCTTCACCCTCGCAAGGGTTCCTTAATGATCGGTGCAGATGCTGATATCGTCCTTTGGGATCCTGCTGAGGAATGGATGCTTCGGCAGGCGAATTTGAACCACGGTTCCGATTACACACCTTATGAGGGTATGCAATTAACGGGCCGTCCGGTTCATACCATCTTGAGGGGAAAAACCATTGCGACCCGGGGTGGCTTGACCGGAGATCAGAACGGTGGCGAGTACCTCGTCCGGGCAGGTAGGTGACGTGCAGATCGAACCCGTGAGTGAGAAAGGAGCTATGCGGGAGTTTGGATGATATGGTCTGATCAGGCGGCGCGGTTTTCGGTTGCGCTCTTGAAGACATCGTCGGTGAATGTGACGACCATGTCCGGGGGGTGAATCAATTCGCCGCACCAGATTTGTGGGTAACTGCAAGCAGAACCGGGCGGTTACTTTTCTGTCGAATTTCGGATCACTGTCTCGCCCGCATTAGAGCGTCTCGCAATTCGTCACGCCGAAATGGTTTTGGCAAGGTGCCGATGAACCCGGCTGCAAGATAGGCGTCGATCTGATCCGGCATCACATTGGCTGTAGCCGCAAGGGCGGGTGGCAGTTGTGCTCCGGATCCAGCCGCCTCTTGCTGCATCTGGCACAAGGCCTCCAACCCGTCCATGACCGGCATGGAAATATCCAGCAAGACGAGATCGAACTCGTTCTGTCGCCATATTGCGACAGCTTCCGCCCCATCCTGCGCGAAAATGCAGTGAATGCCCAGACGTGCCATCAGAACCGAGAGCAGCTTGCGATTGGTGGCATTATCATCGGCCACAAGAACACGAAGCCCACGGAGCATCTCAGCATCAGGGTCGCCGTCTGCGGTCGCGCCATCGGTTGGCAAAGAACTGGTGTTGGCTCCGATCTCGACCGGGAGCGAGAGACGCAACTCGATGCTTGTGCCCTTGCAGGGCGTGCTTGCAATGCTGATCGTGCCACTCATCATGTCGACCAGCCGCTTCACGATGGTCATGCCAAGCCCGGTGCCCCCGAAGCGGCGCACCGTGCCTGACTCGGCCTGCTCGAAGGGTCGGAACACACGTGAAAGCTGTTCTTCCGACATGCCGATGCCTGTGTCGGAAACCTTGAACAGGATGTCCTGTTCATCGACGGGCGTCACTTGCAGCGTGACTGCGCCGTTTTCCGTAAACTTCACCGCATTTCCCAGTAGATTGTGCAGGATCTGACGAATGCGTGTTTCGTCGCCGATGCGGCGCAGGACGGCGCACATCGCGCAGTTCAGGTTGAATTCGATCCCTTTGGCCCGTGCATTCGTGCCATGAAGCGAGCCAAGCTCATCGACGAGGGAAAGCAAATCGAAAGGCGCCGGATGAAGATCGAGCTTCCCTGCCTCGACCCGCGCCAGGTCAAGTATATCGTTGAGCAGGGACAGCAAGTTCCAACCCGAATCGCGGATTGTGTCCAGCATGTCGCGCTGATCCGTCTGCAGGGTCGTGTCCGCCAGCAGATCGGCCATTCCGAGCACGCCGTTCAGGGGGGTCCGGATTTCATGGCTCATATTGGCCAGGAATTCCGATTTGGCGCGGTTGGCATCTTCGGCCGCTTCACGGGCGCGGGTGATTTCGGTGATGTCGACACGCAAGCCCACCCGGCCGCCATTGCTGGTGGGCATCTCGTAGATCCGCAGAACGCGCCCATCGGCCAGTCGCTGGATCACCGGTTCGCGCGCTTCGGCGTGTTGTCGAAGCCGCTCGGCCAGCCAATCCTGCTCGCGACCGCGCGCATCGGCAATCTCGCCTACGGCGATCGCCTTGCGCAAGATGTCCTCGAAACGGGCACCCGGCACCATTGCCGGCGCCGTCAACGGATAGACAGCGCGATAGCGGTCGTTGCACAAAACGAGCTTGTCCTCGGCGTCGAACAGCACGAAACCGTCTTGTAAGGCCTCGATGGCCGCAATGAGTTGCGCGCGCGCCTGACTTGCATCGGCCTCGGCCGCGCGCGCCGCCTCGCGCGCAGTGTGTAGTTCGGTGATATCCACTCGCAGCCCGACCCGCCCTCCGTCACGCGTCTTGCGCTCCACGATTTGTAATACGGTGCCGTCCGACAGGGTCTGCGTGATCGGGCGTTGCGAGCAATGGGCAGCAAGACGTTCTTGCAGCCACTCCTCCTCGCGCCCGATGGCTGCTGCGTATTGGCCACGATCAAGGCCGTAGCGCAGGATGTCCTTGAAGCGCGTTCCCTCAACCATGGCCGGGGCGCTGGCAGCGTAAAGCTCGCGATAGCGCCGATTGGCCAGAACCAATCGGTCATCGGCGTCATAATAGACGAAACCGTCATCAAGTGCATCGACGGCGGCGACCAGTTGCGCGCGGGCCTGATCTGCGGATTTACGCGCAGCCTGTGTCGCATCTTGCGCGGCGATCAGTTCGGTTATGTCGGTTTCTACCGCGATGAAGCCGATATGCTGGCCCTGTGCGTCAAATCGCGGCTGTATCTCCAGCCGCAGCCAATAGTCCTGCCCCGAGCGGCTGCGATTGAGGATATCCGCTTCGACTGGCTCGATCGCACGAAGGGCACGGCCAATGCGCGCAATCGTGGCGGGATCGGTGCGTTCCGACTGCAGGAAATCCCCGGGTCGCCTGCCTTTGACATCATCAAGCGTCCACCCGGTGCGATCCTCAAACGCCGAGTTGACCCATTCGATCCGCCCTGTGCTGTCGGCGACAACCACCAGGTTCTTGGTGAATCGCGCGACACTGCTCAGCCTTTCAAGCTGCTCAAGTTGCGCGCGTTCCTCTGCTATGTCCTCGACAAGGCTCCAGATCAGGTCGCGGCCGTCGCGTCCGGTCACCTTCACGCCTTGCAGACGCACCGGATAGCGTGTGCCGTCTTTGCGGACATAGTGCTTTTCGAACGGACCGTAGCGACCAGTCTCGCGCAGTTGCGCCAGCGCCTGCGCTTCGGCTTCGGTATGTTTCCCGGGTGTGATGTCCCAGAAATTTTGTGCGGTGAACTCTTCGCGGGTATAGCCCGTCGGCGCAATCAGCGCCGGGTTCAGGTCAAGGAAGGTACCGGTTTCCAGATCGTTCAGCGCAATGCCGATTGGGGAGAGGTCCACCAAAGCAGCATACAAGGCTTCTCGCTCGCGCAGCTTCGCCTCGGCCTCGACCCGCTCGGTGATGTCAGTAACCATCGCGATGGCCGAAACCATGTTTCCGTCGGAATCCATACGTGGGCGGGACGACATGCTGACCCACAGCGCATTGCCATCCGCACGCTGGAGCCGGAAATCATCGCGCTCGGTCGCGCCTCCCCTGCGCTCTGCGAACATGGACAGCGCTTTCGCGCGCCATTCTTCATCCATGAAATCGGTAAAGGCGCGCCCGATCATGGTCTCGACCGACAGACCCAGCATCTGCGCCATGCGCAGATTGGCGTAGATGGTCATCCCTTGCGCGTCGATAACCCAGACCCCGTCATGGGCCAGCTCGACGATATCGGCCAGATCCGCAAGGCGTGCGCGCTCCTCGCGCCTTGCTGTGATGTCCTCGAATGTGCCGTAGAAACGCACCACCCTGCCATTGCGTAATTCACAGGCCCCGGTCGTGCGCACCCAGAGCCTGCGGCCCTTCGCAGTGATGAAGGGCAGTTCCAGATCGTAGGGCGTGCCGTGGTCCCGAAGCGCCGCCAATGCCGGATCGAGGATGGCGCGTGCTTCGGGTGGGTAGAAGGATAGCGCCATATCCATTGAGGGGGCTGCGTCTGGCGCGATTTCGTGAATCGTACAGGTGACTTCTGACCAGAATGCGGTGCCATTCAGCAGATCGACCTCATAGCTGCCAACCCCTGAAATCGCCTCGACCTCTGCGGCGCGCTCAGCCGCGCTGCTTACGTTGTTTTGACCCAAGGATGCAGGCTTGGACGTTTCCATAATAGCGTCCCGAAGTCTCATGCGCGCGCAGCGTTGAAGGGTTTGCCCGCCGACGCCGCGGCGCGTGCCGCACCTGACGACGCGTCGCACCAGCACGCCCCGCGAGGTATTTCGCCCGGCATTGACATGGTAACAACATCACCAAGGCAGCGTCTGTTCATTCGGTTTTCCTGCCACACCATCAAGCGTTCTCAATCGGTAATGCAAAAATCACAATTCATTTCAGAGCTAAAGTATCGACATGAAATAACGATATTCAGTTGATGATAGTCAACTCTGGCGAAACACTATCGCAGCCGGGTTAACAGATCTTTGCGACCAATGAAGGCCTGCGCTTGTGTTTCGGGCTTGATGCGGGTTTTGCTTCCCAGGTCTTCGTCAGCCCAGACCTTTGCATGGCAGGTTTTCCACACCGACCAACGTCTGAAGCGTAACCGGGGCTTGTCGTGAGTGTCTATCGCGTATTCTTACGGACGTACATGAGAACACTTCCCGCATGCAAGTTTTGTCAGTTTCTGACACGGGCCGGTGCTGTCGTTGGACGGATGATAAGAAGATCGGGATCGTTGATGAAAGCCATTACGACGGCGCGACACTGGCCGAGGTTGCGCGACGCCATGAGATATCGCGCTCGGTGCTGTATGATTGGTGCTATCGGCAGACCTGTGGGGCGCTTGGGGCTCTGCGCAATTCATGCGCCTTGTCCCCCAAGAGGACGGGCCATCTTCTGAAGACTTTCCCCCTGTCACTGTCGCAACCGACTGTGATGACAATCGATCTTGGCACGCGCTGTCATCTGTCGACCCTGTCCGATTTTGATATGGAGGCTGCTGCACGTTTTCTGAACGGCCTGGCGATGCGGCCGTGATCGCGCATCCGCTCATGCACTGTGCAGCGGTGGTTTCGCCCTCTTCCAACAGGACGGAAAGCTGAAATTAAATCATGCAAAGGTTTTGCATGGTGCTGATGGTCATATTTTCCTTGTTGAAAGTTTGCGCGCGATAATACTAAAACTGCAATCGTTAAGTTTTGGTCTGACTATTTGTAAGGGACAGTGTCCAGTGACCGGGAAGAAGATACGCAACATGGAAGAATTCGCGGCGGTCAGCGGGATATCTCGTCCGACCGTTTCGAAGTATTTTCAGGACCCTGACAGCGTTCGCTCGACGACCCGCAGGCGGATTGAGACAGCGCTGGAGCATTATGACTTCCGACCCAACATCTTCGCGATGAACCAGAATCGCAAGCTGACAAAGATCGTTGGCGTGGTCGTCCCCTATCTGGCGGACCCTTTCTTTGCAGAAATCGCGCGCCAGATCGAAAGGCGCTGCATCGATGCCGGGTTCTGGCCGATCCTGTTTTCGGCGCATGGTGAACAGAAGCTGGAAAACGCCATTCTTGAAAGTCTGCGTGTTCTGAAGCCTGCGGGCGTGCTGCTGGCCCCGCTAGGGCGCGTATCCGACCGCGCGGCGGTAGAGCGCTTTTGCGCTGATGTGCCAACGGTTATGTTTGACAGCAATATCGAAGGTGTTGGCAAGGTCTTTGTTGGTTCAGACAATTCTGACTTCGTAACCCAAAGCGTGGAATACCTGACGCGTACCGGCTCACCCCCTGTGCTGTTCGAAATGCGCAATCCCGCCAACCCCAATGCCAACAAACGCAGACTGGCCTTCATCGCCAATATGAAACGACTGGGGAAAGATCCGCATATCGTCAAGATCGACGGCGAAGGCTGGGACTTCGAGCGGATCGGCTATGAAGGCGGGATCAAGGCCATACGGGAAAAAGCGTTTGCGACGAATACCATCCTGTGCAGCAATGATCGTCTGGCCGTGGGCCTTCTGACGGCCTGCTTCGAAGAGGGCCTGTCCGTGGGCTTTGGGGCGGAGCATGCGATGCGCGTGATGTCCCATGACGATCATCCGGTGTCACGCTTTACCTGTCCGCCGCTGACGACGGTCGCACACGATTATGATGGTGTTTCCAACAAGGCGGTCGAGGTCCTGTTCCACATGATCGAGGACGGCGTCATTCCAGAAGAACGCAAAGAATTCCTGTATCCCACCAAGCTGATCCTGCGCAAATCGGCATAAAATTTGCGCGTGTAAAATTTTTATTGACCGCGTGACAATATTTCATCTAGTGTTCCCCCACTCATATCATTCAGGGAGGAATCAGATGAGACTCGGAAGGTCACTTGTGGCAGCGACGGGGATTGCGCTGGTCGCAGCCTCGGGCGCGTACGCCCAGACACTCACCATCGCGACCGTCAATAATGGCGACATGATCCGCATGCAGGGTCTGAGCAACGAATTCACTGACGCCACCGGGATCAACCTGGAGTGGGTGATCCTGGAAGAAAACATTCTGCGCCAGCGCGTCACACAGGATATCGCAACCAGCGGTGGCCAGTTCGACATCATGACAATCGGTATGTACGAGACCCCTATCTGGGCTGAACGGGGCTGGCTTGTGCCGCTGGACGGGCTGCCGGCTGACTATGACAAGGACGACATTCTGCCAGCCATGCGTGCCGGCCTGTCCTTCGAGGGCACCATGTACGCCGCGCCCTTCTACGGCGAAAGCTCGATGGTGATGTATCGGACAGATTTGATGGAAGCTGCCGGGATGGAAATGCCCGAGGAACCCACCTGGGATGATATTGCCGCTGCCGCCGCCGCGATGACGGATCGCGACAACAACATCAACGGGATCTGTCTGCGTGGGCGCGCTGGATGGGGCGAGAACATGGCATTCATCACCACGGTCGCCAACTCTTTTGGCGCGCGCTGGTTCGACGAGGACTGGAACGCCCAGCTTGACAGCCCGGAATGGCTGGAAGCGGTGACCTTCTACAACGACCTGCTGCAGAACTACGGCCCTCCGGGTGCTGCCAATA
>SKSL01000109.1 GCA_007123015.1 Natronohydrobacter sp.
CGCGCAACACATCCCCCATGGCCTGCACATTGGCCAGCAAAGCGTCGCGCGCGATCACCTGCTGCACAGCAAGCCCGGCCGCCGCCGCCATGGGATGGCCCATATAGGTATGGCCATGCTGAAAAAAACCGCTGCCCGCAGCGAAAGCATCATGAATGCGCTGGCTGAGAAGCGTCGCCCCAATGGGCTGGAACCCCCCACCCAAGCCTTTGGCGATGGTCAGTAAATCCGGCGCGATCCCGTCCTGTTCACAGGCATAGCGCGTGCCAGTCCGTCCCATGCCGCACATGACCTCATCAAGGATCAGCAAGACCCCGTAGCGGTCACAGATCGCCCTGATCTGCTTGAAGTAATCCGCCACAGCGGGCACGGCACCCGCTGTCGCGCCGACCACAGGTTCCGCGATGAAGGCGGCCACAGTGTCCGGCCCCAGCTCGAGGATCTTCGCCTCCAGCTCGCCCGCCGCGCGTGCGGCATAGGCCGCATCCGATTCGCCCGCCTGTTGCTCGCGATAGGCGAAACAGGGCGCGATGTGATGCGCGTCCATCAGCAGCGGTTTGAACTGCGCGCGGCGCCATTCATTGCCCCCTGCTGCCAGCGCGCCCAGCGTGTTGCCGTGATAGCTCTGGCGGCGCGCGATGATATGGCGACGCTGCGGCTGGCCGATTTCGGTGAAATACTGCCGCGCCATTTTCAGCGCCGCTTCCACGGCCTCGGACCCGCCTGAGACCAGATAGACATGGCTCAAGCCTTCCGGTGCCCCGTCGATCAGATTATCAGCCAGCGCTTCGGCCACGTCTGTGGTGAAGAATCCCGTATGCGCATAGGCCAGCTGGTCCAACTGCTTATGCAAAGCGTCCAGCACATCCGGATGCGCGTGGCCCAGACAGGACACAGCGGCCCCGCCCGAGGCGTCGATAAACTCTGCCCCGCTGGCATCAGTGAAGCGAATGCCTGCGGCACTGGCAGCAAGGCGCGGGGGATGATGAATAGAGCGGTGCAGAAGATGGGTCATGGCGCAGGCTTTCACGCGAAAGGGTCTGCTTCGCGCCTAGCAAAGGCCGCCCTGCGCCCGCAAGCCTTGTCTGAACTCTGTCGCGTGACTGTGTTCAACTCGCTGTGCCGGGGGCGGGATACACCTCGTCGCGCAGGCTGAACCCTGTGCCCTGCGCCAAAAGGCACATGCGCCCATCGCGCAGGGTGACAGTCAGGGTCCAGGTCTCGGTCTCAGGGGCGGCGAACAATTCCATCACGGCATGGCCCGCCTGCCCCATGGCACGCCGCGTCTGGTGAAGCTGCGCCAGGCGGTCCAGCACCTGCGCGCGCGGGCCACAGGGCAGGGATTGCGCCGCCGCTGGGGTGGCAAGAAACAGCGCAAGGGTCAGGCAGAGGGCGCGCATCGGGTGATCCTTTCAAACTGAGCGAAACCTGATCCCAGCCTGCCAGTCTGGCCCCAAGACCCCGTTACCCCAGCGCGCGCTGCCCTGTTAGCGCCGCAAGATGCCCTGCCGCTGCTGCAATGCAGCATTTTTCGCTTGCGATTTATGTCGCGAAATGATCCACAGGCGACAGAAAATTACGAGGGACTCATCACCATGGACACGCGCCCTTTCCGGTCTGTTCTCTATATCCCCGGCTCGAAAGAGCGCGCGCTGGAAAAGGCGACCACCTTGGCCGCGGATGCGATCATCTTCGATCTAGAAGATGCCGTCGCTGTGGATGAGAAGGCGCGCGCCCGTGTACTGCTGGCCGAGACGCTGCAAGGCACCGATTACGGCACCCGCGCCAAACTGGTCCGAATCAATGCGCTCTCGAGCGCATGGGGGCGCGATGATCTTGATGTGATCGCGAGCGCGCGCCCCGAGGCGATCCTGCTGCCCAAGGTCGATGACGCCAGCCATATTCAAGACTTGGCGCACCTGCTCGATGCGCGCCCCGAGACGGCTGACACACGCATCTGGGCGATGATGGAATCGCCGCTTGGTGTGATGAATGCGCTCGCCATCGCCCGCGCCCCGCGCATGGCAGGTTTCATCATGGGCACCAATGATCTGGCCAAGGATATGGGCTGCCGCTTCCGCCCAGACCGTCTGCCGCTGCTGGCCTCGTTGCAACTGCCGTTGATTGCCGCGAAAGCTGCCGGGATTGTCGCGGTCGACGGGGTCTATAACGCGTTCAAGGACGAAGACGGTTTGCGCGCGGAATGTGAACAGGGCCGCGACATGGGCTTTGACGGCAAGACACTGATCCATCCGCTGCAACTGGCCATCGCCAACGAGGTCTTTGCCCCATCCGAGCGCGAGATCGACCTTGCCAGCCGCCAGATCGCTGCTTTCGAGGAAGCGACGGCGCGCGGTGAAGGTGTGGCTGTGGTGGATGGCAAGATCGTTGAAAATCTGCATATTGTGACTGCGAAGCAAATCCTGGCAAAGGCCGAGGCCATTGCCGAACTGACGGAGTAGCCACTTATGGGAAATCTGATCCTGATCCTGGGCGTCGCCCTCTGGGCGGGCGCACATCTATTCAAACGGCTGGCACCTGAGCGCCGTGCAGCGATGGGCGAGGCCGGTCGCCTGCCGCTGACACTGGCGCTGGTCGGCTCGATCGTGCTGATGGTGCTGGGCTATCGCTGGGCCGATCCGATCGGGCTTTGGCCGACTTATCCGTGGATGATTCACCTCAACAATCTGCTGGTGTTTCTGGGCTTCTACCTTTTCGCGGTCTCGGGCCTGAAAACCCGTCTTCACCAGAAAATTCGCCATCCGCAACTGTCGGGCTTCAAGGCCTGGGCTGTGGCGCATCTTCTGGTCGTGGGCACATTGCAGGGCGTGATCCTGTTCGGCGGGTTGCTGGCCTGGGCCGTGGTGTCGGTGATCCTGATCAACCGCGCAGAGCCGACATGGAAACGCCCGCCGGAAGCGGCTGCATGGAAGGAAGGCGTCACTGTGGTCGGCGCGATCTTCGGCATGCTGGTTGTGGGGATCATTCATGGCTGGCTGGGACCGTGGCCCTTTGGTGGGGGAATGTGATGCTGGCCTATCGGCTGCTGACTGGCGAGGACACATCCGCCTTTTGCCATAAAGTGACGGAAGCCCTGTCGAAAGGTTGGGTGCTGCATGGCAGCCCGGCCTATGGCTTTGACGCAGCAAGTGGCAAGATGCGCTGTGCGCAGGCCATGGTGAAAGAGGTCGAGGGGGCCTATGCGCCTGAGATGAAACTCGGCAGTCTCTGACCCCCGGAGGCGCTGCCCCCGGACCCCCGGAGTATTTGCAGCAAGAAAATGAGCAGGATATGAGCAAGACAACAGCAGGCCGGTTTTTCGAGGATTACCGGATCGGGGATGTGATCCAGCATGCAGTCCCGCGCACAGTTTCGGGCGGTGAGCGGGCGATGTATCACGCGCTGTATCCGGCGCGCGGGGCGCTCTATTCGTCGGATGAGTTCGCGCGGGCCTGTGGTCTGCCGCAAAGCCCGGTTGATGATCTGGTGGCGTTTCATATTGTTTTCGGCAAGTCCGTGCCCGATGTCAGCCTGAACGCAGTCGCCAATCTGGGCTATGCCGAAGCGCGCTTCCTGCGCCCGGTCTATCCCGGCGACACCTTGCGCGCGCGCTCGGAAGTGATCGGGCTGAAGCAGAATTCCAACGGCAAGAGCGGCGTGGTCTGGGTGCGCACGACTGGCGAGACCCAGCGTGGCGAGACTGTGCTGAGCTATGTGCGCTGGGTCATGGTGCGCAAGCGCGACCCGGAGGCGGAAGCGGGCGCGCCGGTCATCCCCGATCTGGTTCCTGTCGTGGAAGCCGCTGATCTGGTCGTGCCGGAGGGGCTGGATTTCAGCGCCTATGATTTCACTCTGGCCGGTGAGCCGCATCGCGGGCGCGATTATTCCATTGGCGAGCGGATCGACCATGTCGATGGGGTCACGGTCGAGGAAGCCGAGCACATGCTGGCGACACGGCTGTGGCAGAACACGTCGAAAGTGCATTTCGACGGTACGCAGCGCGCCGATGGCAAGCTTCTGGTCTATGGCGGGCATGTCATCTCGATGGCGCGCGCGCTCTCGTTCAATGGGCTGGCCAATGCGCAGATGATTGCGGCGATCAATGGCGGCAGCCATGCCAATCCGTGCTTCGCAGGTGATACGATCCGCGCATGGAGCGAAGTGCTCGACCGGGCGGAGACAGCGGCACCGGGGGTGGGGGCGCTGCGCTTGCGTCTGGTGGCCACCAAGGGCGCGACGGATGTGCTGAAAGACGACAGCGGCAAATATCACCCCGATGTGCTGCTTGATCTGGATTACTGGGTCTTGATGCCGCAGTAAGCGGCCCAGGAGTGAGTCGCCCCTGAAACAAGGTGATCACGACCCTGCAAATTTGTGATCACGCATGGAAAATCTGTGATCACAAACAGCTTTTTCCCCAATCTTTTATCGCTATCACGCGGGAAAAAGCGTCGCGCGTCTGTGTGAACGCGTGACATTTGTATGAAATTCGGTATGTGAAGGGATACCGAGCAAGGCCGCCGCTGGGCCGCCGCGCCACAAGAAAGGGAGCCATGCATGGCTGACGTCAACCGGGGCAATCGCCCACTGTCCCCGCATCTTCAAATCTATCGCCTGCCACTGGCAGCTGTCACATCGATCCTGAACAGGATCACGGGCGTCGGGATGACGCTGGCGGCTGTCCTGATCGTCTGGTGGTTCGCGGCCGGTGCGTTCAGCGCGGCCTATTTCGATTTCGTCGACGGGCTGCTGACCTCGTTTCTCGGCCATCTGATCCTGATCGGTTCGCTCGCAGCACTCTGGTATCACATGCTGAACTCGATCCGGCACCTGATCTGGGACACTGGCCGCATGATGGATGTCGAGACTGTTGAAAAGACCAGCTACGCTGTCTTTGCAGGCACGGCGCTGCTGACGCTGCTGACCATTGTGATCGTTTGAAAGGGGCAAGACCATGGGTTTCAAGACAGATTATGCCCGCGTGCATGGCCATGGCGCCGCTGGTGAAGGCTCGCATCATTGGTGGAGCCAGCGTGTCACCTCCGTCGCGCTGATCCCGCTGACGCTGCTTTTCATCTTCCCGTTTGGCCGCGCGCTGGGTGGTGGGCATGACGCGTTTATCGCAACCTATTCCAATCTGTGGCACGCGCTGGTCGCTGTGCTGTTCATCATCGCGGCGTTTTCGCATTTGCAACAGGGGTTGCAGACTGTCATCGAAGACTATGTGCCCACGAAATCCGTGCGCACAGCCGCACTTCTGGCCAATACTCTGCTCTGCTGGGCAGTCGGTGTGGCCGGTGTGCTGTCTGTCGCCACTGTCCTGTTCCGCGCCTGAGGAAAAGAAATGTCTGCATATAAACTGGAAGAACATACCTTCGATGTCGTCGTCGTGGGTGCCGGTGGGGCTGGCCTGCGTGCGACGCTCGGCATGGCCGAACAGGGGCTGAAGACGGCCTGCGTGACAAAAGTTTTCCCGACCCGCTCGCATACTGTCGCGGCCCAAGGCGGGATCGCGGCCAGTCTGGGCAATATGGGTCCAGACAGCTGGCAATGGCACATGTATGATACGGTCAAAGGGTCCGACTGGCTGGGCGACACGGATGCGATGGAATACCTCGCCCGCGAAGCACCGAAAGCCGTGTATGAGCTGGAACATTACGGTGTGCCCTTCTCGCGCACAGAAGAGGGCAAGATCTACCAGCGCCCCTTTGGTGGCCACACGACCGAATATGGCGAAGGCCCGCCTGTGCAGCGCACCTGTGCTGCGGCTGACCGCACGGGCCATGCCATGTTGCACACGCTGTATGGCCAGTCTGTGAAGCAGAAAGCACAGTTTTACATCGAATATTTCGCGACCGATCTGATCATGTCCGAAGACGGGCAGTGCCAGGGCGTTCTGGCCTGGAAGCTCGATGACGGCACGCTGCATCTGTTCAACGCCAAGATGGTGGTTCTGGCGACAGGGGGCTATGGCCGCGCCTATTTCAGCGCGACCTCGGCCCATACCTGCACGGGCGATGGCAATGGCATGGTCGCGCGCGCGGGCCTGCCGCTGCAGGATATGGAATTCGTGCAATTCCACCCCACGGGGATCTATGGCGCAGGCTGTCTGATCACCGAAGGGGCGCGCGGCGAAGGTGGGTATCTGACCAATTCGGAAGGCGAGCGTTTCATGGAACGCTATGCGCCGACCTACAAGGATCTGGCCAGCCGCGATGTGGTCTCGCGCTGCATGACGATGGAAATCCGCGAAGGCCGTGGCGTTGGTCCCAACAAGGATCACATCCATCTGAACCTGTCGCATCTGCCGAAAGAGGCGCTGCAACTGCGTCTGCCCGGTATTTCCGAAAGCGCGCGCGTCTTTGCTGGCGTCGATGTGACCAAGGAACCGATCCCGGTTCTGCCGACGGTGCATTACAACATGGGCGGCATCCCCACAAATTACTGGGGCGAGGTGTTGAATGCCGATGCCGAGAACCCGACCCGCGTGGCCCCCGGCCTGATGGCTGTGGGCGAAGCGGCTTGCGCATCTGTGCATGGGGCGAACCGGCTGGGCTCGAACTCGTTGATTGACCTTGTGGTGTTTGGCCGTGCCGCTGCGATCCGTGCGGGCAAGGTGGTCGATCCCGAAGCGCCAAACCCCAAGCTGAATCAGGCCAGTGTGGACGCAGCTCTCGACCGGTTCGACCATTTCCGCCATGTCTGCGGTGCTGTTCCGACAGCCGACTTGCGTCTTGAGATGCAAAAGACGATGCAGGAAGACGCGGCTGTGTTCCGCACGGACAAGACCCTCGCCGAAGGTGTCGTCAAGATGAAAGAGGTGGCGAAGAAGATCGGCGATCTTTCGGTCACCGACCGTTCGCTGATCTGGAACACGGATCTGATGGAGACGTTGGAGCTGGACAATCTGATGCCCTGCGCGATCACCACCATCGTGTCGGCCGAAGCGCGCAAGGAAAGCCGTGGCGCGCATGCGCATGAGGATTATCCTGACCGCAACGACGAAAACTGGCGCAAGCACACCCTGGCCTGGGCCAATGGCGACAATGTGCGGCTGGAATACCGTCCAGTCGTGACTGACCCGCTGACCAAGCTGGAAGATGGCGGGATCGACCTGAAGAAGATCGCGCCCAAGGCGCGGGTCTATTGATCCGCTGGGGCGTCCTGGCAGCGCCGCTGGCGCTGATGGCCTGCGCCGATATGCAGGACCAGATCGCCCGCGACGCGGCCCGCCAGAGCGTGCGGCCTGTCCTGGCCGAACGCTTCCCCGGTGTCCCACTGGAACCGGCAAGCGATTGTGTGATCGACAATGCCAGCGCGGGCGAAATCACCCGCCTGGCCTTGGCCGCCGCGCAACCGACGGTCAGCCCGGAAACCTCGGCGCTGGTGGTCGAGATTGCCACGCGACCCAAATCGATTAGATGTCTAGCCACAGACGGGCTCGCCCCGTTCCTGATATAGGAGGCACCCATGGTCCAACTGACCCTGCCCAAGAACAGCCAG
>SKSL01000166.1 GCA_007123015.1 Natronohydrobacter sp.
AAGCACCGGAGGGAAGCTTGGTGATGGAGGCCATTTTCGTGTGCGCTGTGTGTGCAATGAGTCGTCGTAGAGGGGCAAATTCGGGGATATTGGGGCGTATTCCAGCGTAGCAGCATTCGCCACCAACAGTTTGAAGATACACAAAAAATGCAAATAAATCAACACGCTAGATTATCCTGCGCGCCGATGATGGACTGGACCGACCGCCATTGTCGGTATTTCCATCGCCAATTGTCGCAACATACCCAGCTCTATACCGAAATGGTGACAGCACCGGCGCTCGTGCGCGGGAATGCACTGCATCTGCTGGATCATGCCCCGGTTGAGCATCCGGTTGTCCTGCAGCTCGGGGGCTCTGATCCCGCTGAACTGGCACAGGCCGCGCGGATCGGGTGGCAGGCGGGATTTCGTGAGATTAATCTGAATTGCGGTTGCCCTTCGAATCGCGTGCAATCAGGGTGTTTCGGTGCTGTCCTGATGAAAAGCCCCGATCTGGTGGCCGAGATCTGCCAGCAAATGCGCGCGGCTTGTCCGGCCGAAATCACTGTCAAATGCCGCATTGGGGTAGATGATCAGATCCCGGAAGACACGCTGCCCCTGTTTCTGGAAAGACTGCAGATGGCGGGCATCAACCATGTCATTATCCACGCCCGCAAGGCCTGGCTGCAGGGCCTGTCTCCCAAGGACAATCGCGAAATCCCACCGCTCGACTACGCACTTGTCCTGTCGATGAAACAGCGCTTTCCAGAATTGCGGATCACTCTGAATGGCGGGATCGAAAGCCTTGATCAGGCTGAAGAACTGCTCAGTCAAGGGCTGGACGGGGTGATGATCGGGCGCGCCACTTATCATCGGCCTGCCGATATCCTTATGGCCGCAGATCGTCGCTTCTTCGGCCATGCGCTCACGCGCAGCATGCCTGACGTACTCGAAGCCATGCGCCCCTATATCGCAAGCGAGTTACAGCGCGGCACCCGGCTTGCGGCCATCACGCGACATATGTTGGGGCTGTTTGCAGGCAAGCCTGGCGCAAGGCTCTGGCGCCGCATCCTGTCCGAGCAGGCCCATCAGCCCACCGCCGGTCTGGACGTCCTGGACGCTGCCTGGGACGCTGTGAAGGCAGCACAGCTGCAAGCAGGACAGGTCTGAGCGGGTTGCGCCCCTCATGATGCGCAGGATGTCGACATAGCGTCCTCTAGGCTGCAGGCCTGAGCTTCATGGAGCAGCGCAGTCATCACCGCAACATGATCTGCCGCATGCCAGGTGACATCATGGTGACGGCGTGCGGCTTCGAGCTGACGCTCTTTCACAAGCAGCCTTTCAAACGACCATTGGTGCGATGGCAAGCTGCGCGGATCGGGCAGCTCAACCAGACGCGGCAGCCACTTGTCGCGGTCATACTCGATCAGGGCATGACGTGCAGCTACAACCAAAAGGCGAGGCCTTATCAGTGTTTCGAGCGTGGGAAATGCATGATGCATTAGGTGCCTCCGTGCAAAGAAGTCACATTCTGCACCTAAAAATCGGGTGTTGCGCAATGGTTTGTGTGAGCGTGCGCAAGCTTTAGGCGAATTTAGGAAATTGAAATCATTCTGAACCTGTCCAATATTCCGATAGGGCGAATTAACAACTTTAAGTTGAGCAACAAGGGTGATCAAAAGCATGGCGGCGCAAGGCTGCAGCGTGGTGAAACACGGCCCCTCTCCAACAGCCCAACTGCCGGCCTGGATCCCGGCTGCGGCGCGGCTGTATCTGTCGCATGTGGCCACTGGACAATCGCTCAGGTCGATCGCGCGTGCGAAAGGCTGCCACCCCTCCACAATCCTGCGCCAGATCCGCCGCTTCGAGAACCGGCGCGATGATCCGCTGATCGACGACGCCCTGACCAGACTGGACCACTCGATACGAAGGCAGGCACCACACTCCGCCCTGCATATCCCCCAGATCGACACGGAGCCGCACCCGATGATGCCAACGTCCCGCCTCTTGCCAGAACCTCTTGTCAGCAGCGCGGTCGAAACCGAGGCCAAGTCCTATCTGCAAAATATGACACGACAAGGCGCAGTCCTGATCGTCGCCCCCGACATGCCGAAAGCCGTGATCACCTGCGAGACCGCAGACGGCATCTCACAACGTATCGCAGTTCTGGACAGGCATGTCGCCGAGGCCATGGCCCTCCTCGACTGGATTACATGCGAAAGCAAAGGGCGGGTATCGGCTTATGTGATCAGTGCCGCCGGACGCGCTGTTATCCGCGAGGCGGTCGCTCTGACCCAGACGGGCCTATCAGGGCCCGATACCAGCGATCAGACCCCATCGCGCAGGATCCGTTACGGGCTGGTCGAGAGCCCGGTCACAGTGCTCGCGCGGCGTCGGGACAAATCAGGTGCGCCCTTTCTTGATATCAGACTTGTGCAGGCTGCCGAAAGACTGCGCGAGGATTTCACCATGGCGCAGCTTGACGCGACCGACTGGGCATCAGCGCAGGATCTGCTCAAGGCGCTGGAGTCACGCAAGGTTCCAGGCGCAAATATCGCACCCCCGGGGACTAAAGCGGCGCGCAAGCGCTTGCTGGACGTGTTTCAGGACCTTGGGCCAGGTCTTGGCGATGTCACTTTGCGCTGCTGTTGCCGGATGGAAGGGGTCGAGTCGGTGGAAAACGCGCTCGGCTGGTCGGCGCGTTCGGGCAAGATCGTCCTGCGCATCGCGCTGCAACGCATGGCGCGGCTTTATCAGCGCCTGTCCGAAGCCGAGCAGCTGATCGGCTAACCGGCCGTTGCGGCATCAAGCTTCTCTTGCGCCGCGACCCAGAGCGACTCGGCCCGGTCAAGCCCTTCCATCACTTCGGCATATTTACTCTGCCAGACGCGCAGATCGCCCTGACGGCTGTCCTCATACAACTCGGGATCGGCCAGTTTTGTCGCCAGTTTCCCGCGCATCGCTTCCAGCTTCTCGATCCGCTGCTCGCATTTGCGCAATTCCGAACGCAGGGCGGTCACTTCATCGCGGCTGGCGCGCGGTTTGGGCTTGGCGGCAGGCTTTTCGCGCGCGGGCTTTGCGGGTCCTGCGAGCAGGAAATCGCGATAGGCGTCCAGATCGCCCTCATAAGGCGTGACATGCCCATCCGAGACCAGCCACAGCCGATCCGCTACCAGCGACAGCAGATGCATGTCATGGCTGACCAGCACGACTGCGCCAGTATAGGTGGTCAGCGCCTCGACCAGCGCCTCGCGGCTCTCGATGTCCAGATGGTTGGTCGGCTCATCCAGGATCAGCATATGCGGCGCATCCAGCGTGGCCAGCAGCAGCGAGAGCCGCGCTTTCTGCCCACCCGAGAGCTTGGCGACAACGGTTTCCGCCTGTTCCGCCATCAGCCCGAATCCTGCCAGCCGCGCGCGCAGGCGCGGGGGGGCTTCACCGGGGCGGGCGCGTTGCAGATGCTGCAAAGGGGTTTCGCCAAGCTCCAGCTCATCCACCTGATGCTGTGCGAAATAGCCCACGCGCAGTTTTGACGCCCGCGTCACTGACCCGCTGCCCGTCAGCTTTTCCGCCAGCAGCTTGGAAAGCGTCGATTTCCCTTCGCCATTGCGCCCCAGCAGCGCGATCCGGTCATCCTGATCGATCCGCAGATCAAGCCCACGCAGCACAGGCGGGCCATCATAGCCCACAGCCGCCCCTTCCAGCCGCAAGATGGGCGGCGACAATTCTTCAGGCGCAGGAAAGCTGAAGACATGCCGCGCGGCCTCGGACGGGGGCGTGATCGGCGTCAGCTTCTCCAGCATCTTCACCCGCGACTGCGCCTGTTTGGCTTTCGACGCCTTGGCCTTGAAGCGATCGACGAATTTCTGCATATGCGCGCGCTGCGCCGCGACTTTCTGCGCCTCGGCCGCCAGCACTGCGCGCTGTTCGGCCCGCGTGCGCGCGAAAGTGTCATAGCCGCCCGCGTAAAGGGTCAGTTTGCGGTCTTCCAGATGCAGGATATGATCCACCGCCCGGTTCAACAGCCCGCGATCATGGCTGATGATGATCACTGTATGCGGGTATTTCGCCAGATAGCTTTCCAGCCAAAGCGCGCCTTCCAGATCCAGATAGTTGGTCGGCTCGTCCAAGAGCAGCAGATCAGGCTGCGCGAACAGCACGCCCGCCAGCGCAACCCGCATCCGCCAGCCGCCCGAGAAATCCGAACAGGGGCGCAGCTGGGCCTCGGCATCAAAGCCCAGGCCCTTCAGGATTGCACTGGCGCGACCCTCAGCCGACCAGGCGTCAATATCGGCCAGCCGCGTCTGGACCGCCGCGATCCGGCCTGCATCAGTGGCTGTTTCCGCCTCACGCATCAGGCCCGCGCGTTCGGTATCGGCTTCGAGCACAGTCTCGATCAGCGAGGTGGACGAGGACGGCACTTCCTGCGCCACGCCGCCAATTCGGGCGCGCGCGGGCAGGCTGATCTCACCACCTTCAAGCGCCAATTCGCCCCGGATCAGGCGAAACAGCGTGGTTTTGCCAGCGCCATTGCGGCCGACAAGGCCCACTTTATGGCCAGTGGGGATGGTGACAGACCCGCTCTCGAAAAGCGGGCGGCCGTTGAACGAATAGGTCAGGTCATGAATACGCAGCATGGCAAGCCCCTGCCCGCTTGTGCCGCGCGCGTCAAGCCCCTGCCCTTCCCGCCGCGCCCGGCCTAGCGCCCGTTACGGACAAGCCGCACAATCTGCATATCCCGGATCGCCACAGGATCGCCTGTCCGGCACCAGTCGCTGGCCCGCGCGCGGGCGATGATGGCCGCGCGCAGCGGTTCAGGATCGCCCCATGTCGCATAGAGCTTCGCATCGGTGGCAAAGACAGGCTGCAGCCCTTCGTTCAGGATCGCTTCCCAGACGGCTGCGGCCGTGCCAAGGCATTGCGGCTTGCGATAATCATCGAACACCACAACCCCAGTGTCCTGCAGCAGCGCCCGGGCCGAGGCCGTATCCTCGCGCACATTGGCATAGACATGCGAGGCATCAATATGCACGAACCGGCATGATCCCGGCGCGACATGGCGGCAGATGTCACCCGTAGGGCCTTGCACGATCACCGGCAGCGCCTTGTGAAAAGTCAGGTAATTCGCTTCAAAAGCCTGCCGGGTCGGGGTCTTGTCGCCGAAAAACGCCTTTTCGACCGGGTTCGCACCGTCCCATGTGACGACATCCTCGAACAGATCGCAGACCGTCAGGCGCTCACCCGGTTTCAGCTTCTGCCCCATCAGGATGGCGCTCTTGCCCTGAAATGCGCCCAGTTCCAGAAGGTCACCGGGCGGGGCCGTGTCATTCTGGAACTCCAGCACCCAGGCAAACCCCGCCTGATCAATCGGATAGAACCAGCCGGGGATATCACTGTATTTCATGCAAGCGTCCAAGACTGCGCAAGCGCAGCGTAGAAGCCGCCCCGCCCCAGGTCAATCCATCGCGCGGTCTGGGTCAGCCGCGCAGAGTGCCCCCGGTCGCCTTGGTCACTTTCTCGATGATCTTGCGGCTGACCGCTTCGATATCCTCATCCGTCAGACTGCGTGTCTGGGGTTGCAGCCGCACTGTGATCGCAAGCGATTTCTGCCCCGCCCCGAATTGCGCTTCCGCCTTCGGCCCTGTGAATTCGTCAAAAACCTGAACCCCTGCAATCAGCGCCTTATCCGCGCCACTGGCCGCGTTCACCACATTCAACGCTTCAACCTGCGCGCCCAGAACGAAGGCGAAATCGCGGTCAACCGGTTGAAGCGCAGAGATCACCAGCGGCGCGCGCGAGGTCTTACGCGCTTTCGGCAGCGGCGGGTTTTCCACCAGCACCGTGAAGCCCATGACCGGACCTTTCAGATCATAGGTTTTCAACAGGCGCGGGTGCAACTCGCCAAACACCGCGAGGGGCAACTTGGGGCCAAGGCTGATGACCCCGGCGCGCCCCGGATGAAACCAGTCGGGCAGTTTACGATGGATCTGCGCCTTGGCAGGGGCCCCGATGGCCGAGAGCACCGCCTCGGCATCGGCTTTTGCATCATACAGGTCAGCCTTGCGCTGGCTGCCATAAGGGTCACGCGCAGCACGATTGCCGACCAGAATCCCGGCCGCCTGCAAGCTCTGCTCGCCCGGCTCACCGCCGGCGAAAACCGGCCCGACTTCAAACAGGGCCAGATCAAGCGCACCGCGGGCCTGATTGCGCGCGGCTGCCTGCAACAGCCCCGGCAGCAGATCAGGGCGCATATGGGTCATCTCGGATGAGATCGGATTTTCCAGCCGCACGGCCTCAGAGCCACCACCGAACAACTGCGCGGATTGCGCGTCGATGAAGCTGTAGGTCACACATTCATTATAGCCCAGACCCGCCAGCGCCCGGCGCGCGGCACGTTCGCGCACTTGCATCGGCGTCAGGATGGGGCGGGCGACACCGGCCTGCGGGCGCGCCAGCGGCTTGCCTTCCAGCTTGGTGAGCGAGGCGATGCGGGCGATTTCCTCGACCAGATCAGCGCTGCCCAGAATATCGGGTCGCCAGCTTGGCGGCTGCGCCTTATCGCCGTCAAGCATGAAGCCCAGCGCGTCCAGCGTCGCGCGCTGGTCCGCCTCGGGGATGTCCATGCCGACAAGGCGGCGCACCCGAAGCGGGTCGAACGGGTAGCCGCGCGTCGTGTCCGGGACCGCGCCGTCCTGCACCACATCAGAGGCTTCCCCCCCGCACAGATCCAGCACCATCTGCGTCGCCAGTTCCAGCCCATCGCGCGTGAAGGCAGGATCCACGCCGCGCTCGAACCGGTAGCGCGCGTCGGAATTGATCTTCAGCGCGCGGCCCGTGGCGGCAATGGTGATCGGATCCCAATAGGCGGATTCAAGGAACACATTGACCGTGCCCTCGGTGCAGCCCGAATGTTCGCCGCCCATGATGCCCGCCAGCGATTCCGGCCCCTGATCATCGGAAATGACCATCTGCCCCGCGCTGAGCGTATAGGTCTTGTCATCGAGCGCCAGCAATTCCTCGCCGCCCTGCGCCGGGTGGATTCGCAATCCGCCCTGCACCTTGTCGGCGTCAAACACATGCAACGGGCGGTTCAGATCGAAAGTGAAGAAATTGGTGATATCGACCAGCGTCGAAATGGGCCGCAACCCGATGGCGCGCAACCGCTTCTGCAGCCAGTCGGGCGAGGGGCCATTCTTCACGCCGCGAATGACACGCCCGGCGAAAAGCGGGCAGCCTTTCTCTTTCAGGGCCGGGTCAATCGTCACAGTGATCGGGCTGGGGAAATGGCCTGCAACCGGGGTGACCTGCAGCGGCTTCAACTGGCCCAAGCCCCGCGCGGCGAGGTCCCGCGCGATCCCGCGCACGCCCAGCGCATCGGGACGGTTGGGGGTGATCGCGATCTCGATGACCGGATCATTCAGCCCGGCGTAATCGATGTAACGCACACCCAAGGGCGCATCGGCGGGCAGATCAATGATCCCGTCATGATCGTCCGAGAGCA
>SKSL01000094.1 GCA_007123015.1 Natronohydrobacter sp.
GTGTCAATCAGAGTGCCCGCCACAAAACACGGGATTTCGACTTCATTGTCGCCGCTCAATTTGCTGTCTTCAGTGCCAGGTGTCAGCGTGATGACGCCCTCGTCAACTGGCGTCGAAGAAATCTCAACGCTTAGGATCGGACCGGGTGCCCATGGGTCATCGGCATTAAACGTGTTCGAGGGTGACACAAAACTGATCACGCCGCCACCAGGCCCTTCAAGCGAGAGCGCGACGGACTGGCCGCTCTGTGTGAAAGTTTCGCCCGTATCGGGATTCAGCTTGGTGTAGGTTCCCCAGAATTCATGAACACTGATGAGTTCATAGGTCTCGCCGTCGATTTCGACAGTGGACCCGGTCGGGATCAGATTGCCGAAAGTATCGTCTGGCGTGTCAAACTCCAAGCCATTCAAGACATCCTTCAGTTCCGACAGGTCAGGATTGTCATCAAATGTGAAAGAGGTCCCGATCTCGGTCTCTGTCGAGATGCCGGAACCGCGTGTCCAGATCAAGCCACCCACTGTGATCAATGGCATCGTTTATCACCTTTCATTGTTACTAACAGGCGGGCAACAAAATCCACACCCTACCTGCAACACCTGTACTCTCGGCGCTCTGCCGGGGCAGACGCGCTTGCGTACAGGGATCATACCACATCTTCACAGAGCTTCACAAATCTTTACGTCCAAAATGTGGCGCGCACGCAACAAACATGGAAAAATGAAAATCTGTCCCGAAAATCGCAACAAACGCACCACATCCGCATATTGTTCACAAATTTATTGCGCCAAAACTTTTTGCCCCCCCTCTGCCCCGGTGCCATCATAGAATCAGTTCGCCCGCCAGCGCATCACACAAGCGCTTTGCGGTAAAGATGCCATGACGCATGCCCCAGCACAGGAAGGACTAGGAAAAGCCCGACGAAAAAAGGTAACATTCCAGCGAAGAGCGATACCGCGATGATCAAGGCCCAAACGGTCATGACGCCGGGATTGGTCATCACAAGCTTGAAGGACACGATCATTGCCGAGATGAAATCCACTTCGCGATCCAGCAGCAGTGGCAAGGACACCACGGTCAGCGCAAAGAGCACCCCGGCCATCAGGCCCCCTATAACCCCGCCGACCAGCAGCATCATCAGTCCGGGTCCGGACAGCAGCATATCGAGCGTCGAGGTCGTGATCGGGCGCATCCCGAAGAACAAGGCAAAAATCGTATGCGCGACAAAGACCCAGAACATGAAGGCCAGCATGATCACCATTGCCATTGACGGGATTTGCCGATCTTTCTGCGCAAAGACACAGCCTGCGACAGCACCCCAGGTCAGTGGTGCGCCTTTCTCCAGCCTACGGCTGACTTCGTACAGACCGGTTGCGGCGAAAGGGGCCAGAAGCGGGAAGCCGACTGCAATCGGGATGAACCACCAACTCTGGCCCGAGGCGAGAAATATCGCATAGAGAACCAGCCCGCCCAGAACATAGACCAGTGAGAAGGCAACCCCAAAGACAGGCGCGCGCCGAAAATCCAGTAAACCCGCGCGCAGCACGTCGGCCAAATCGGCCAGCGATATTGTCTGAGGTTCTGGTATGGGCGATGGTGGCAGATACCCTGCGCTTGTCGGCTGATCAGACATTCTTACTCCTCCGGTTCCCTACCCGCAAGGATAAGACTGTGGCTGGTTGTTGCGCAAGTCAGTTCGCGCCTGAACGCCAGCCTTCAGGCGCGAAACCTTGCCAGATCATTCGGACGTCACGCGGCGATACAGATGCCATGTTGCGTGTCCAAGAACAGGAAGCGCGATGAACAGACCCAGAAAGGCCGGTATCATTGCCGCGATCATGACGCCCGCGATGATCGCAGCCCAGCGCAGCATGACCTGTGGATTGCTGCGCACAGCTTCGACACTGGTGATCATGGCCGTGACGAAATCGACCTCGCGCTCCAGCAGCATCGGCAAGCTGATCACTGTGATCGAAAACAGGACCAGCGCCACGATGGCCCCGACCGCAGACCCGACCAGCAGCATCAGGATACCGCTGCCCGACAGCAACGCCCCGAGATTCTCGAACCCTATCCCGCTTTGCGCCATGAAAATCGCGAAAATGCCACGCGCCAGAATGATCCAGAAGCCGAAGATCAACAGCACGCCCACAGCCATCAGCGCAAGCTGGCCATCACCACGCCCTTTCAGCGCACCCAGCACAGGCCCCCAGTCGAGCGGTTCACCGGCCTCGCGACGGCGACTGACCTCGTAAAGGCCAATGGCCGCGAATGGCGCGAAAAGCGGGAAGCCTGCTGCGATCGGGATGAACCAGACCGGCTGGCCCGCGGCGCCCAGGCCGAACCACAGACCCAAGCCGCCGAGCACATAGATCAGGGCAAAAAACAAGCCAAAGACAGGTGCGGCCTTGAAATCGGCGATGCCGGCGTCGAGCGCGGCGCGCAGGTCCGCCAGTTCGAGCTTTCGCGCTCCGGCCGGGACGGCTTCCGGGATTTCGACGATAGTATCGGACATGTCTGAAACTCCTCGCATGACTCATGCATCCATCATATGGCTGCGACAAACTGTCCTGCAAGGAATTTCGGGCGATTATCTCATCTGAACGGCCAGCTTCGAGCGCAAGGTTTCAATCAACAGCTGTCGCCTCGGCGCGGGATTTGCCGGCGACATCCAGCGCCAGTGTCGCAGCCATCAGCCCGTCAAGCGCCCCATCGAGCACCCCTTGCGTGTCCGAAGTCTCGAAACCGGTACGCAGGTCTTTCACCATCTGATACGGATGCAGCACATAGGACCGGATCTGGTTGCCCCAGCCAGCGTCGCCCTTGGCATCATGCGCCGCCTCGATCGCTTCAGTGCGTTTTCGCAATTCCAGCTCATATAGCCGCGATTTCAGCGCGTTCATGGCAATTTCGCGGTTCTGGTGCTGGGATTTCTGGCTCGATGTGGTGACGATCCCGGTCGGGATATGGGTGATCCGCACAGCCGAATCGGTCGTGTTGACATGCTGCCCACCAGCGCCGGAAGAGCGGTAGGTGTCAATGCGGATATCCGATGGATTGATGTCGATCTCGATATTGTCGTCCACAACCGGGTAGACCCAGACCGAGCTGAACGAGGTATGCCGCCGCGCCGAACTGTCATAGGGAGAGATTCGCACCAGCCGGTGCACTCCCGATTCCGATTTCAGCCAGCCATAGGCATTGTGGCCGCTGATCTTGTAGGCGACAGAGCGGATGCCCGCTTCCTCGCCAGCGCTCTCGGACATCATCTCGACTGTATAGCCGCGCTTTTCGGCCCAGCGCACATACATGCGCGCCAGCATCGACGCCCAGTCGCAGCTTTCCGTTCCCCCTGCCCCGGCATTGATTTCAAGGAAAGTGTCATTGCTGTCCGCCTCGCCATTCAAGAGCGCTTCCAGCTCTTTCTCGGCGGCGACCTTGGCCAGCCGCGCGAGTTCGGCCTCGGCCTCGGCCACGACCTCGATATCGCCCTCGGCCTCGGCCAACTCGATCATGCCAGTCTGATCTTCCAGTTCCTGCGAGAGTGACCGCCAGGTTTCCAGTGCATCCGCCAGCAGACGCCGGTCGCGCATCAGCGCCTGCGCGCGCGCAGGGTTGTTCCACAGCTCCGGATCTTCGGACATAGCGTCGAATTCTTCCAGCCGGTGCGGGGCCGTGTCGATATCCATGCGCTGCCCCAGAAGCGTCAGCGATTTGCGGATCGCGTCAATATGGCCTTGCGTTTCAGAGCGCATCCCGTCTCACCCTTGGCTGAACATTCATTGTCCGCGCGTGCATAACGCGCGCTGTCTGTCGGAGCAAGCCGCGCTCAGTAAAGCCCACCTGTCGATATGGTGCCGAGCGTCGCAGGCGCGCGCTGCACCGACCCGCGTCCGGCATCGGGGCGCTGAAGCTCTTCATACACCTCGCCGGGGGCGAACATCGGCAGGTCCGAGCCCAGCGAGAACCCGCCGTCAATGACAGCGGCAAGCCCGAAGATCGGCTCGATCCCTTCACGGAAGAATTCCGTCACCACATGCGACCCCGTCGCATTGTCGGGCAGCCGCGCGCCTGTGTTGCGGTCGATTTTCAGAAAATAGCCACCTTCGGGCACCCGGAACCGGCCACCCCCATATTTCTTGATCGCTTCGAGCATGAACTCATTGAAGACGGGCCCACAGATCGACCCGCCCCCTGCCCCGCGCCCCAACGGACGCGGCTGGTCATAGCCGATATAGCACCCGGCCACGATATTGGACGTGTAGCCTACGAACCAGACATCACGCGCCTCATTGGTGGTACCGGTCTTGCCTGCCGCCGGCACAGGCAGATTGACCGTGCGCGCCGCCGTGCCACGCTCGACAACACCCTGCATCATCGCGGTCAGCTGATAGGCAGTCACAGCATCCATCACGCGCACGCGGCGATGCGTGATCCAGGGGGCGCGACCCGATGGCAGCGCGCGTTCTTCGCAGTCGACGCAATTGCGCTGGTCATGGCGGTAAATCGTTGTGCCCCAGCGATCCTGCACGCGGTCCACAAGCGTGGGCTCGACGCGCTCGCCACCATTGGCGAACATCGCATAGGCCGCCACCATGCGGAACAAGGTCGTCTCCTGCGATCCCAGCGATGCTGCAAGGAATTGCTGCGCACGATCATAAACCCCGAAGCGTTCGGCATATCCACCCACGACATCCATGCCGATTTCCTGCGCCAGTCGCACAGTCATCAGATTGCGCGACGACTCGATCCCGCGCCGAACCGGGGTCGGGCCGTAGAATTGATTCGACGCATTGGTCGGGCGCCAGATGCCTTGTGGGGTGTTCACCTCGATCGGACCATCGACCACAATCGTCGCGGGTGTGAAGCCAGAGTCCAAAGCCGCAGCATAAACAAACGGTTTATAGGCCGATCCAGGCTGACGCTGCGCCTGTGTGGCCCGATTGAAGACCGAATGCTGATAAGAGAAGCCGCCCTGCATGGCGATCACGCGGCCGGTATTCACATCCATCGCCATGAAGCCGCCCTGCACATTGGGCACTTGCCGCAGCGACCAGCGGATATGGCTGCCATCGCTGTCCGAGGTGACGCGGCGCACATAGACCACATCGCCGACATCCAGATTGTCCGAGAGCGAACCCCGCGCCCAGTCGATATCAGGACGAGTCACGACATGGGGCGCGTGATAATCATCGGCCACGGCCTCGATCCCCAACCGGGTGCGGTCGGGGCTGACCTCGAGCACGACAGCCGGATACCAGCGATTTCCCAGAGTGATGTCGCGCGCAAGCTCAAGCCCGGCCAAGGCGCTGCGCCACGCATCTTCATCATCCAGAAGCTCTGGATCGATGCTGTGCCCCGCTGTGCGCAGCCGCCCCAGACCACGGTCATAGCGTTCAAGCGCGCGTTGCAGAGCGTGGGCCGCGTAAAGCTGCATTTCAGGATCAATTGTCGCCCGGATCGACAGACCACCGGCGAAAAACTCTTCTTCGCCAAATGTACCCGACAACTGGCGCCTGACTTCGTCAGTGAAGTAATCACGCGGGGGCATCGCACCGCGCGGGCTGGGAAAATCCCCGGACTGGACAGTCCGCAACGGTTCTGCACGGGCCGCGTCATGCTCGGGGCGCGAGATGAACCCGTTGCGCAGCATCTCCCCCAATACATAGTTCCGCCGGGCCGTGACGCGGTCGCGATTGCGGACAGGATGATAGGTCGAGGGTGCCTGCGGCAAGGCCGCGAGGAACGCCATTTCGTGCAATTCCAGATCATCCAATGTCTTGTTGAAATAGGTCTGCGCCGCCGCAGTCACCCCGTAAGAATTCTGACCAAGGAAAATCTCGTTCAGGTAAAGCTCAAGAATCTGATCCTTGCTCAGGGTCTGCTCGACGCGACTGGCAAGAATCAATTCCTTGATCTTCCGTTCCCCGGTGCGGTCCCCTGACAGCAGGAAGTTCTTCATCACCTGCTGTGTGATCGTCGACGCCCCACGAATATTCTCTCCGCGCGACGCGACAGCCTCATAGCCCGCAACGGCAATCGCGCGCGCATCGAAACCCGTATGGACATAGAAATTTCGGTCTTCCGCTGCGATGAAGGCATTTCTGACTTGCTCTGGGATATCGTCAATCGGGGTGAACAAGCGCCGTTCCTGCGCGAATTCGTCGATCAGACGCCCCTCGCCCGAATAAATCCGGCTGATCGTCGGCGGCGCATAGCTTGCAAGCTGCTCATGGCTGGGCAGATCCTGACTGTAAAACCAGAACACACCACCAATGGCGAGAAACAGGAAAAACAAGCCTGTAATGGCGAAACTGAAAATTCCGCCAAAGAAAGATAGAATCACTCTGAGCACGCGCACCTCGTCAAACAGGTTGTAAGTACAATAAGCTCTTTAGGCCGTCAGGTCAAAACACGCTGTCATGACATCAACGACCCGACGTCACGCCGACTTTATCCCAAGACTGCCTGCGATCTCGTGAAGATCAACAATCTGCTTTGCGCTTGACCTTGGGGGTCATTCCTTGAAGGTTGCTGGCAATTCACAATGCAGCGTGGTGGCATGGCAGGCCAGACTCCCCCTTTCGCCCCTTTTGAATGGTTGATCGCCTGGCGCTATCTGCGTGCCCGACGGGCCGAGGGCGGTGTCAGCGCCATGACCGTGATTTCGTTTCTGGGCATCATGCTGGCCGTCTTTGCGCTGATCGCTACCCTTTCCGTGCGCTCTGGCTTCCGTGCCGAGTTCGTCGATACAATCCTGGGCGCGAATGCCCATGTCACAGTCTATTCCGCTGTCCATGTCGACGAGGCCGGGCGCACCAGCCGTGTGATCGACGATTTCGAAGAGATGGCCGCGCGACTGGCCAAAGTCCCCGGCGTCACGCGGGTCGCGCCCCTGATCAAAGGGCAGGTCATGGCCTCGGCGCATGGGCGCAATACCGGGGTCGAGGTCTTCGGGATCAAACATGCCGATCTGCTGACGGTCCCGCGCGTGGCCGATCCCGACCATGCTCTGGGCGATATCGCGCGTTTTCCGGAAGGGGTGGCGATCGGGTCCGGCGTGGCGCGCGAGTTAAACCTGTCGATCGGGGATTCTGTGCGGGTGATTTCGCCGGACGGGGCGCGTACGGCCTTCGGGACAAGCCCGCGCATCTCGGCCTATGAAGTGGTCTATATCTTCAGTGCCGGGCGCTATGATATCGACCGGACGCGGCTTTACATGCCATTCAAGGAAGCACAGATCTTCTTCAACCGCGACGGGGTTGCCGATGAGATGGAAGTGATGGTCGCCAATCCCGACCAGATCGAGGGAATGCGCATGGACCTGTTACGCGCAGGCGGCGAGCGCGCGATGCTCTGGACATGGCGCGACAGTGCCGGGGCTTTCCTGCGCGCGCTCGATGTCGAAGATAATGTAATGTTCGTGATCCTGTCGATCCTGGTGCTGATTGCGGCGATGAATATCATCTCGGGGCTGATCATGCTGGTGAAAAACAAGGGCCGCGATATCGGGATTCTGCGCACCATGGGACTGACCGAAGGCGCGGTCTTGCGCGTGTTTTTCATCTGCGGCGCAAGCGTTGGTGTGCTGGGCACGATCGCCGGGGTCATTCTGGGCTGCCTGTTCGCGATCTATATCGATCAGGTCTTCAGCCTGGTGAATTATGTCTCGGGCGGGGGCGTCTGGGATCCCTCGATCCGGGGGATTTACGAATTGCCAGCCGAATTGCGCCTGGAAGATGTGCTGAAAGCTGTGGCGCTGTCGCTGTCACTCTCTTTCATCGTGACGATCTTTCCTGCGCGCCGCGCGGCCCGCATGAACCCGGTCGAGGCCCTGCGCTATGAATGAGGACGTCCTCTCGCTTGAAGCGATCTCGAAGACCTACAATGCTGGCAAGCCGAATGAAGTGCAGGTTCTGGATCAAGCGTCGCTCTTGCTCAAGCGCGGCGAAGTGGTGGCGCTTGTGGCACCTTCTGGTGCCGGGAAATCCACGCTTCTGCATATCGCCGGTTTGCTGGATACGCCGGATACAGGGGTGGTACGGATTGATGGCAAGGACATGACCCGGCTGGGTGATCATGCACGCACCGCTGCGCGGCGCAGACAAGTCGGCTTCGTGTACCAGTTTCACCATCTGCTGCCCGAATTCTCGGCGTTGGAAAATGTCGTCCTGCCGCAACTGGCCAATGGTATTGCCGCGCGCATGGCAGAGACGCGGGCGCGCGATCTGCTGCAGCGCGTGGGGGTCGACAATCGCGCAGACCACAGGCCAGCCGCGCTCTCGGGCGGCGAACAGCAGCGAGTCGCATTTTGTCGAGCACTTGCCAATGCGCCGAGCCTGTTGCTGGCAGATGAACCAACGGGCAATCTTGACCCGGTGACCTCGGACCAGGTCTTTGCAGCGCTGATGGCACTGGTGCGCGATACTGGGCTGTCAGCGCTGATCGCCACGCATAATTTGGAACTGGCCCGCAGGATGGACCGTATGGTCAAGCTTGATGAGGGTCAGGTTTCAATGGTGCTGTCGTGACAGGGGATCAATCCACCGCCGGGACCGCGACTGCCTGCGCAGGCAGTCGCGCGATCTCAGCGGACTGCGGTATTGCCAATGCCTGACAGCGCCCCTCGCAGCCGAGTGGCGCTGTCGGACCATAAACACGCCTGACGCTATGCAGATTGCGCCTGCGTGCAGTTTCAGGCGTTGCTCAAGCTCGCTTCGGTCACCTCTGGTTCGGCCGCAACTGGCTTCTGCGGGCCCAGGACTGTCTCGATCAGCGTAAGTGTTTCTGCCAGTTCCGCAGGGTTTTCTGCTGCGTCGATCTGCTCGATGAAATACTGCGCCAAAGTCTCTGTCATTGGCAATCCCGTATCCGGGCTTGCGCTTTGCCGCTGCAACAAGGCGTGCTCATCAACATGCACATCATAGTCGATCCCGGCAAAGGCCCGCACTCTGGCGATCCGCTCTTGCGTGCAATCCAGCAGCGCTGCAAGTGCCTTGGTCTTGCCCATCTGCACTGTCGCGCCGACATAGTCATAGGGCGCATTGTCCGAGCGCTTGAGCACACGGTTCATGACCGGGTCGATGACAGTGATAATATCCGTGATCCCGCAGCGCCGCGCGTAATCGAGCGTGGCACTCATCAGTTCAGATGTCGCCCGCGCCACAGAGCCCGGTCCACGATCTGTCTGGCCCAAGCGCTCAGTATCGACACAGAACCGTGTCGATTCCCACAAGGTCGCCGCGCGCAATGGGGCCTGCCCTTGCAGAATGTCGCTGAAAACATCCGACAGCATATGCGGACCCGTGGTCTGCAACAGCCTGACACAGGACACGACAGAATCGCGCTCATCCAGACCGATAAGATAGACTGGATCAAGCGCGTCGAATTCATCGAATTCCATGCCGCAGGCGATCTTTACATCCCAGCCAAGGCGCCCCCCGAATACCCTTGCACGCAGGCGGAAC
Organism: Natronohydrobacter sp.; assembly: GCA_007123015.1. Lineage (GTDB taxonomy): Bacteria > Pseudomonadota > Alphaproteobacteria > Rhodobacterales > Rhodobacteraceae > Roseinatronobacter. The sequence goes on from SKSL01000094.1 coordinate 9,465, forward strand.
ATCTCTTCCAGAAGCCGAGAATGGCGGTGACGGTTCAGAGCATCAATCACAAGTATCATCATCGTTTCCTTCAGTTTCCCATTTCTGAAGAGAGTGTGATGGGTGCTGACGAATCGGTCTATGCGGGAAATCCCGTAGCGATGCAAAAAACCTGAGTCACATCGGGTAGATCATGCCCATCCCGACGGCCCTGGCCACAGCTTGCGCAGTTGTCAGAGCCCCGAGTTTTTGCCGGGCAGATCGCATATGCACTTCAACAGTCCGGGCCGAGATCGACAGGATATCAGCGATGTCATGTTGTGTCTTGCCTGCTGCGCTCCATTGCAGGATCTCGACCTCACGCACGGAAAGAGACGGCGTATTGATCGCACGCATGGTAGTACCCTGCTGCATGACCGCATCATGGATCAGCGCTGCTTCTGTCTGCAGTTCGGGCAGGATATGCGCAAGATGCTTCTGCCAGTGCCCAAGCGTCATCTTGCGCGTCACACTCAGCATCCCCTTCTCGCCGAACGCGCCATGAACCGGAAGGGTGACGCCAGTTTCCGGGATGCCGAAATCCCGCGCATGTGCAAACACCGAATTATAGTGCGGGTCATCTGTCAGCCGGTCCCAGTGCACGGGCCCCTGACTGCGGCGCGAGTATATCAGGGTTGGATCAGTTTCATGCAACGCATGGTTCTGGTAGTGCTTTTTCCAACGTTCGGGATAATTCACGATCGCATGCATCGACTCGTCGATCGGATTAACCCCGGCATAAGCCGCATATTCCAACTCAAGCCTGTCGCAAGCAGCCTTGAGCAGATCAAGCAAATTCTGTCCCGGATCAGGCAATGCGCTGAGATCATGAAGCGACAACGAAACCCCTCCATTGATGCGCTGCGCAAATTCTTGTCAGAAAGTCGTAGAAGCAAATAGCGAGTCGTCAGAGACGGGTTTTCATGCAAGCGCTTCCCATCTTTCAGGAAAAATACGCAGTCCCCGCGAAAAAACAAGTTTAAGTTGAATTTTTCTGATTCTTCTCCTGCGCCGGTGTTTCATTCCCGTCGCTCCTCTTTTCGGCAAAAGCCGAAACAGCTTCCGCGAATTGGGACTCCGCTGTCGTGCATTGCAGCTTGCTCATCGTCACAGCGTGCGTATTGTGCACAATCGTCTACAATCGCACCTACCTGCACCATGAGGACCAGCATGACCGGACTGATCGCCCGCGTGGATTTGAACGTCGCTCCAGAACTCGTTGCTTTTGTCGAGGACAGCTTGCTGCCGGGCACAGATGTCGCTCCAGATGCTTTCTGGGAAGCATTTGCCGGGATGCTGCGGGATCTGACCCCGAAAAACCGCGCGCTTCTGGCCCGGCGTACAGATTTACAGGATCAGATCGACCATTGGCACAAGGCACGCGCCAACCAGCCGCATGACCGCGAAAGCTACAAGGCATTCCTCGAAGACATCGGCTATCTGCTGCCCGAGGTCGCGCCCTTCCAGATCGACACTGTGCAGGTCGATGCCGAGATCGCCGAAATAGCCGGGCCGCAGCTTGTCGTGCCGATCACCAATGCCCGCTACGCCCTGAACGCCGCCAATGCACGCTGGGGCAGCCTGTATGACGCGCTTTACGGCACAGATGCCATGGGCAGCCTGCCCCCTGCTGGCAGCTATGAACAGGGCCGGGGCGCAAGGGTCGTGGCGCGCGTGCGGGTGTTTCTGGACAGTGCTTTTCCGCTGGCCGGTCACAGTCATGCCGATGCGCGGCTCTATCATGTGCGGGCGGGCGCGCTGATGGTGGACGGCAAACCGCTCGAAGACCCTTTGAAATTCGTAGGCTATACTGGTGATCCGCGCGCGCCAGACCGCGTGTTTCTGGTCAATAACGGATTGCATGTCGAACTGGTGTTCAACCGCGCGCATCTGATTGGCGGACGCGATCAGGCGGCCTTGGCCGATGTGCGTCTTGAAGCGGCCCTGTCTGCGATCATGGATTGCGAGGATTCTGTCGCCTGTGTCGATGCTGAAGACAAGGTCCTAGCTTATTCGAACTGGCTGGGTCTGATGAAGGGTGATCTGACCGCCACGCTGGAAAAGGACGGCAAGACAGTGACCCGCGCGCTGGCCCCGGATATCGAGATCACGGCACCCGATGGCAGCCCCCGCATGCTGAAGGGCCGCGCGCTGCTCTGGGTGCGCAATGTGGGCCATCTGATGACCAATCCCGCGATCCTCGATGCTGATGGCAATGAAGTCCATGAGGGTCTGATGGATGCGATGATCACAGTCACCGCCGCCTTGCATGACCTGAAGAAGACCAGCGGGCCGCGCAATTCCGACCAGGGATCAGTTTATATCGTGAAGCCCAAGATGCACGGGCCGGAAGAAGTGGCCTTTGCGGATGAGGTTTTCGCGCGCGTCGAGCAGGTGCTGGGGCTTGCGCCGAACACGATCAAGATCGGCGTGATGGATGAAGAGCGCCGCACTTCTGTCAACTTGCAGCAGTGCATTCATGCTGCGCGGCACCGGATCGCTTTCATCAATACAGGGTTTCTGGACCGCACGGGCGACGAAATACATACCTCGATGGAAGCCGGACCGTTCAGCCGCAAGGATTTCATCAAGCGCAAAGGCTGGATCAAGGCCTATGAGGATCGCAATGTCGATATCGGTCTGGAATGCGGGCTGATGGGGCGCGCGCAGATCGGCAAGGGCATGTGGGCCATGCCGGATCAGATGGCGGGCATGGTCGAGACAAAGATCGAGCACCCGAAATCGGGCGCCAACACGGCCTGGGTTCCCTCTCCCACGGCGGCCACGTTGCACGCACTGCATTACCATCAGGTCAATGTCCGCGCTGTGCAGGAGAAGCTGGCCAAAGGCGGGCGGCGCGCCCATGTCGAGGCGCTGCTGGATATCCCGCTGGCCAGTTTCCGCAAATGGACGAAAGACCAGATCCTGCGCGAGGTCGAGAACAATGCCCAAGGCATCCTTGGCTATGTCGTGCGCTGGATTGATCAGGGTGTCGGTTGTTCGAAAGTGCCGGATATCAATGATGTGGGCCTGATGGAAGACCGCGCGACCTGCCGCATCTCCAGCCAGCACCTTGCCAATTGGTTGCATCACGCCGTGGTCTCGGATGCCGAGGTCATGGATGCGATGAAGCGCATGGCCGAAGTGGTGGACCGACAGAATGCAGAGGATCCCGCTTACCATCCGATGGCACCGGGATTTGACAGTGTCGCTTTTACCGCTGCCTGCGATCTGGTGTTCAAGGGGCGCGCGCAGCCGTCGGGCTATACGGAACCCGTATTGCACGCGCGCCGCGCCGAGGTGAAGGCAAGAGGCTGAGCGCCGCCCGTTGCGTGCCTTGGGTCCAGCTGCTGCCTATCTGGCAGCGGCGGGCAAATTTGGGTCTATAGGCATATCGTTTGGAAAGGGTACCGGTTCCGAGCTTTTCAACATGCGAAACAATAGACATGAGCGTATGGCGTGAATGCAAATGAACGCGATACGCTCCTGACCGATAAACGGGAGTGTGCCCAGAGATATGAAATAGCGAAGATCGCTTTGAGTGATTGCAGGGTTACCGAAAAACTGCATGGCATTCAAAGCTGACCCATTCAGGTTCCGAGCGCCAATAAAACAAACTCGCACAACCCACGCACTGAGCAGTCGCTACTTGGAAACCTGTCGCCATTTGGCTGCAATGCCCCATGATGCCGGTCGACCTGGCGCCGAAATACCCTTTACGGGCGCTCTCGGCGTTTTCGCATTGCGGCTACTGCTCGCGCCAAGACACTGCGCGCAGCCCTGCGCAGCACTGGACAGGGCCGTATCAGATCGGCGATCCATGGGCCAACAATATAATAAACACGAATGAAGATTCGCCCGCGCGACAGTTCCGAAAGTTCAAGATCACGGTAAAGTCGCAAGAATGTCACATCGGGATGATCAGCATCACCATATGCGCATGTGGCAATGAAACACGACCCGTCTCTACCACTATTCTCGTCATCCTCATCTTCCTCATCTTCCTCATCGTCAGAGCCCGACTCTCTATCCAGAAATTCGGATCTGGAAAACTGGCCGGGCAATAGATGACGTACGAATCCCGGATCCTCGCCATTCTCTAACAGCTCTGACAGACGCGCCTCGACAGCCGCATCATCAATCATAAGGAAGTCTTCAATACTTTTTGGAGTTTCTTCAGGAAACGCAGCCGCCCACTCTTCTTCAAAAAGAGAGCGCTCCATCTCCGACAGAACAAGGAAGTAATCGACACGCACATCTTCGCTGGTAAAGGGGAAAGTCCGACAAACTGGAAGGCCAGATATGTTGTTTAAATTATCTGGCCCATTGGCATATTCATCAGCTGTAAAGCGCTGGAAACGAAGATCCAGTATCTCTAAATCGACTTCGCCAATCAGGCGTTCAAAGCCTTCAACGCTCAGGCTGCGACAAAACTCGCGCCAGACACCCTGAGATGCGGATAATGCAAAAGCGTTTGGGTTGAGTTGATCAAGAAGCGATTCTTCTTCTGCGGCGCTCAACCGGATAAGGAGGGGCCTGATCTCTGCCGCGTTCTCGATACTCAAGAGCTGGATCATGGCCTCGCGCGAGAAGACAGTTTCCGGAACAACACCGCCCGGATCTGGCGGGATCTCTCCACTCGGAGGGGGCGTATTCAGGTCCCGTACAATATCTTCAACTGGCGAGTTATCCGCAAAATCTATCAGAACATCCTCTAGTACCGCGATTCTGCCCGCCTGTCCCAGAAGCCAGGTTTCGCCACCATCATCGTGATCGATGACGATATCGTTGCCCTCAACAGATGCGCGATCAAGCACCTCGTCTGCGGACGCGTAAAACCCACGAAAACTAAGCCCATCACCACGTCCGAAATCAAAATCGGCGATCGTCGACAGCCCTGCGACATCGACAACAAAGTGGTTCGGTCCGCTTATACCTTCAGGGCTCCCTCCTCGAAGCAGGTTAATGCCATCGCCCGAAACCAGCGTGTCGGACCCTTCGCCTCCGATAAGGGTGTTATTTCCCCCGCCACTGATCAGAAGATCGTCACCGGAACCTCCGTCAAGCAAGTCATCGCCGACACCGCCGATTAAAGTGTCATCACCTTCGAATCCAAACAGTTCGTTAGACCCGAGATTTCCCACAAGAACATCGTCGAACACGCTTCCAAAAATAACGTCATCATAATTGGCGGCAGGGTCGACCAGCTGATCATGCCCAGCAATATTTACCCCGACATCACCAAATGTGAATTCAAGCTTTACGATTTCATACGGGCCGAGGGAAAGCTCCAAACCTTCGGAACCGGCCATATCCGACTGGTTCAGGATTGTCTTGTGAGGCAGCGCGTATCTGGCAAGAGGATCGCCTTCATCCCGCCTTGGTGTCCCTGGCCGATCCATGACCCCAAGCTGTTGGCCCCAGACATGGTGATAGTCAGGGATCAGCTCCGAAGGATCAATCAAGACGTCAATATCGACAAGACTGCGCGAAGAGATAAAGACAACAGCTTTATCATCCCCCATGTAAGCATGCATGACAAGCTGCTCGGCATCTCCCGGATCCCTGTCCGCGTCAGGAATACCGACAGCGTTGCGCAGAGATGCCGGAGTGTCCAGGTCAAGCAATTGCATTCCACGAATGCTTTGCGACATCATTCGAAAGGTTTCGCCAGCTGGGGTCAGCCAGTATTCAAGACCACCGGGTTCATCTTCGTTTGTCCGCAATCCGGCTAGTCTGGTGTCAAGGCTTGGATATTGTGTGCCCCAGACCGCCGCATTTTCAACACCGCGCTCCAACATTACGCGCATAGCTTCAAGCATGCCTGATGCCTGAGCAAGCCCAAGATCACCACCCGTGTTCTGGATGTTCCACTCGGTAATACTGAACGTAATATCTGGTGAAATGCCCTCGTAGCTTAACCAATCGTCCAGACGGTCAAATGTTCCTTCCCGCTGAGTCGCCAAGGCATAAGTGGGGGGGTAGTAATGTGTCGACACTGAATCAATCGATTCGCGGGATGCGAGCGACATCTTTTCAATTATCCGCTCGTTACCGTTCGGGATCCGCCGCGTTGTGGCTTGCAGATTGATATCAGGCTGGCTCCATTCAGATGGACCACCGCGCTCTTCTTCATAGACATCGAACAGAGCCTGCATGCCGACTGATAACTTGTTTACAAGCAGGCCATACTCATCGGCGGACAGGCGACCACGATACCAGAATTCATTACCGATCTGAAATGTGGCGATATCTACATCGCCATATTCACCACGGATGATATTATCGACCCGATCAAGAAGTCGATATAATCCAAAAGGCGATGGGTCACGAAACCCATTTGCGCCAATGGTATCTGTCACATAGTTTTCAGTTGGTAGTGTAAAAGTTACAGAAATATCATTATCGGCAGCATATTTGAAAAGTGCCGGTGCTGTCACGATCCGCGGGTCCCCATTTTCGGACACACCGCTTGGGACGTTCACGTCAAAAAACCGATCACTGATTTCTGATCCCGGTGAAAAGGTTCGTTCGGTGACAGTACCGCCCGGGAAGCGCAACCCGCTCCAGCCGACATCCTGCAGCATACGGTCAAACGGACCGCCGGGATCGACAAAGTTGCTCGTGAACAAGGCGTTGGCTTGAAACATGCCATCGCCAACTGGAGCACTTGAAAAAGGCGCTGCGGATAAGGTGATTCTTTGCATGATGTCTCGCGTTACCCTTGACTAACGCGCCGCGTTAACTACTTACGGTTGTGATACTGCTTTTGGAAGTGTTACGCAAGCTATTCACGCGTCAGGCAAGCTATCCACTTGGATTAGACTCATATCCGCGTGTTTCGACGGTTTCTATTGAGTGGTTTTTTCTTTCCTGAGGATATCAGCGTCTCCAGAGATCCGGGCTGCATGTGTGAAGATCGGTGCGACTCAGCTGTCAGGGCAGAACGCTAACATTCTGATATAAATTGACAAATAGGTGTTCACTTGGTGTCCGATGCGCATGTCGATCCTGTCAGGCCATAGGGTCGGAACAGTGTTGTCGGCGCGCTTCAGTGCGACACTGCAGCCCATCTACCCCAAGCCCGGGCAGCGCCCTTGGTTCGGGTCCCGCGGCGAAGGCGCGAGCGTGTTGCAGGGGGCACGCATGGCTTCAACAAGGTCAGCGCCGAATTGGGCATCAAGCGCCGCCTGACACCGCCTGACCTGGCCGAAGTCGGTCCCGCGCGCCAGTTCAGGCTGACAGGGAACCGGATGCCAGGCGGCACAGAAACCTCTGGCGCTGCATTCAGCAATGCCCGACAGCATTTCGTCTTGCAGGTGATGAAGATCTGACACAGCTTCAAACTGCAGCTTTCCAGAAAACAGCCATCCTATCTTTCGGGATGTGCCAGTGCTTGAGGCGGCAAAATGTATTTGGCTTCGAACTGGTCTTGCGCCATGGGTTTGGCTAGCAGATACCCTTGAAACCGGTCGCAGCGGGCCTTGGTCAACCATTCTTTCTGTTGTGGAGTTTCGACCCCTTCGGCAACCACCGAAAGCCCCAGGCTACGCCCCAGCGCGATAACGGCCTTCGTCAGAACACGGCTATCATGGCGGGCTTTCGGGCAGGTACTGTTAAGTTCGGAGATAAAGCTTTTGTCGATCTTGATCTCGGATACAGGCAGCCTTTGCAGGAAAGACAGCGATGCGTAGCCTGTCCCGAAGTCATCGATGGCGATCCTTACACCTGACCGGCGCAGTTCGAACAGATTGGCATCGGCCGTTTTTGACAATACATATAGCGAACCCTCGGTCATTTCGATCGTCAGTTGCTCTGGCGACACACCGGCATCGCTGATCTGTGCCAACAGCCGGTCGGCAAAATCCGGCTGGGTCATTGAAATTGGCGACACATTTATACTCAGTTGGGATGTCCACCCTCGCGCGCTCCAAGCTTGCAGGCAATCAATCCCCATCCGCAATACATAATTGTCAACACGGGTGATGAGCCCGGTTTCTTCGGCAACGGTAATGAATTCCTCTGGCCCAAGCGATCCGAGCGCGTGGTGTTGCCAACGCAGCAGGGCTTCAACCCCGACAAGGCGATGCGGGTCTTCTGCAAGAAACTGCGGCTGGAAAAACAGCCGCAGCCCGTCGACAAGGCGATCATCTGCCAGCGCATGAGCAATGGCATTGCGCCGCGCGCTTACAGCGGAAATCTCGGGCGACAGTGAAACGGTGCGGTTCTGCCCGGTTGCGCGAGCGACATGCAGCGCTGTGTCGGCACCAGAGAGTAGCTTGAGCGGGTCTGTTGAATGATCGGGGTAAGGCACCAGCCCGGCCGATGCGGTGAGCCGCAGTTCCACCCCCTTCACAGTGATCGGCAGCGCGACAAGCGCGCGCAGCCGTTCCGCGTAGTCGAACGCATCACTGCCCGAAATACCCGGCGCCACGATAACGAATTCATCCCCGCCGACGCGCGCGACACAATCGCCCGGACGTACCGCCTTGCTAAGCAGGCGCGCTACTTCACACAGGACAGCATCACCGGCATCATTCAGCAAGGTCGCGTTGACCCGTCGGAATCCGTCGATGTCAATCATCACCAGCACCCCATGGGTGACGTGCGCATCAGCTTCTTTGGTGCGATCGCAGTCATCGGGCAAGACGCGACGCAGCATTTCGATCAGGGCGCGGCGGTTCGGGATGCCAGTCAGCGGGTCTTCGGCGGCAAGACGGCGCAAACGGTCGGCAGCAGCTTCGATATGCGTGATATCCTTGACCGCCACGACCACGCGCGGCGCTTCGGACGAGGCAGATACTGGCACTGCATCAATTGACAATATGCGCGGGTCCTGTCCTTGCAGTTGCAGCTTCAGGCGCATGTCGCGTACAGGGGCCGCCGAACGCAGAGCCAGCGCCCATGGCAGATCGGTCATCGTCAGCGGCGCACCATCAGGCGTTTCGGCGTGCCAGGGCGGCATGATCCACGGCGCGTCAGGCTCGCTAGGTGGTGACAGCGACAGATCCGTATGCGCCGCGCAATTGGCGAAGACAATATTCCCGAGAGTGTCGAGGCCAAGGATAGGCAGCGGGACGGCATTCATCACGGCGTCAAGATGCTCTGCGCGGATTTGCAGGGCCTGCTCAAGTGCCTTCAGCTCGTCGATCACTGTCTCGATAGATACATAGCCGACATGCGCGCCGGCGATGTCGCGAAGCGGGTACATGTTCTGGCGGACCCAATAGGGCTTGCCCTCGGCAGTGTGATTGATGATCTCGCCCTCGAACCGCTCAAGCCGCGCCATTGCCGCGTCCACTGCCGCACTCTGTGTCGGATCGGTATCAGGACCGCGCAGAAGCGCATCCACTGGCCTGCCCAAAATATCGCTCAATAGATAGCCGGTCTGTTCTTCGAATGCGCGGTTCGCCCAGACAATCCGCCGGTCCGGGTCCACAATCACAACGAGATTGGTCATCGTCTCGACCACCCGCGCCAGACGATGCCTGTCTGCATTGGCGGTTTCGGCGCGCAGGCGTTCGGCCTCGACCAAGGTATATGCGTCATGGCGCAGCAGCGCTGAACACACAGCGTCCGCAATCCACCCGAGCAGCGCAATCTCGACCGCGTCGAACAGCGGCCTGACTCGCACCAGATCAAGCCCGATGAATCCGTTCAGCCCGTTATTTCCTGTCAGCGGCGCGACCACCAGCGTGTGGATATCCTGGCGTTCAAGTGTTTCGCGCAGCGCGTCACCTTCGGGCAGATCGCCCACGCTTTGAACGAAGGTCTCGTCGCGTTGCAGCCGGGGCAACCAATCTTCTGACATGATCTCTATCGGCAGGTCCTGAAGCGATGTGATCTGCGGCGCGACACCCTCTTCGCACCATTCATGCGTGTTCGACAAGGTGGTGTCAGTGATCCGGAACACATAGGCGCGATCAGCCCCGCAGGCGCGTCCAAGCTCTGCCAGAACAGCATTGATCGCCGCGTCTATTGTGGTGTCGCTCGCGCGCAGCAAACGACGCATGACTGGGGCAAGCCGACGCTGTGTCTTCTCGCCACGACTGGTATCCAGTCGAGTGACCCCCGCTGGCGTCACGCCCGACGCCTCGCTGGCAGAACCTTTAGGCATCGCGCTCGGTCCTCGACTCTGACATGCCTGCGGCATTGTTGGCATAAGTATCGCTGTGCAACCGGATCACATTCCCGATTGCCATGGGCGAGAGCACTTGTTGACTGCCGTCGCGCCCGACACTGCGCGCGCGCCCATTTCGTTTGGCCTGATAAAGCCGCGCATCAGCAGCCCGTTCCAGCGCGATCAGCGTGATGCCGTCATCCGGGCGGCGTGCGATCCCGGCCGAAAAGGTTACAGTGCTGCGATCGCTTGAACGCAGGTCCGGGTCTTGCGCGAGTTTGGCCGTGATCTTCTTCAATAATTTCACGATCTGCGCTTCATCGAAATCCGGGCATAACAACTCGAATTCTTCTCCGCCTGTCCGGAACAGCGAAATCTCTCGCGGCAGAGTTTCCTCGACGATTCTGGCAAAGTGACACAGGACACGATCACCGGCCTGATGCCCGAACCTGTCATTGATGGTCTTGAAATGATCAATATCCATCACCAGCAACAAAAGGGGCTTGCCCTCCAGCGCCTTGAACCGTTGCTGCAGTGACCGGCGGTTACCAAGCATTGTCAGCGGGTCGAGCAGCGCAGCCTGTTCGGCGGCTACGCGCAGGCGGTTGACAGTGGCAAGCTGTTCGTGCAGCCGCGCCTGTGTCGCTTCAAGCCTATCCGCATGAGCGCGCACATCGGTGACGTCGGTCATGACGATCACGGCGCCCATCGCGGCATGCCGCGCCGCAAGGGGATGCCAGATCGGCAGGGTCCGCAGATCGAACACACGGTTGCCAAGCCTGACATTCTTGCGTTTTTTCGGAAGTCCAGAGCCCAGCACCCAGGTGATGTCCGGTTCAATTTGCGACAAGATGTCGGGCGCAGCCTTTGCGTTGAGGTCGTGAAAGATGCGATCTGCGGCCGGGTTAAGGCCGATCATTTCGCCCGAGGAGTTCGAGACCAGCACAGGATCCGAGGTGTTGAAAAACAGGACGTCCCGAGCGATCGCAGCCAGATCAAAGGATCGGTTGCCATACATGCTCCATGCAAGCATCACCAACGCCAGCGCGAAAGTGTAGGGTGTGGGATCGAAGCCAAAAAGCGTGACCCCGAACAGACTGTATCCCAGATTCGTCAGGAACGGCACTGCACTGACAGTGAGAAGAAGCAACATCAGCGGCCGTGTGGCCCGTGCAGCCCGTGCGGTCGAGAAGGCGGCAATCCCTGCAATCCCGAGCGACGCCAGCATGTACAGGCTCAGAACTCCGAGTGTGAGATAAAACAGAGGACCGTGATCAAACACGCCAGACGGCCGCCCATCGACAATGTCGACCCGTGTCAGAGGCCCATAGAACAGACCATGCCATGGGTTGGACAGAACCATCAGCAGCACTGGAACGACTGTGCTTGCGACAATGATCAATGTGACGGGTCGCCTCCAGGGGCCAAGGCCCAGACAAAGACGCAGATGGAACAGCATCCATGTCACCGGCACAAGGGCAATGGCGGGCCAGGTCAATACGGCGGCGGCCAGTTTGCAACCGAGCGTTGGCACGGCCATCTCCAGGCTGGCCCCCATCAGCCACCATGCCATTCCAGCAATGGTGCCCACGAACAACGCGCGTCCGGGGAAGGATTCGCGGCGCAGGACCCAGATGATCAGCATCACAAGACCCAGCCCCGTTGCCAGCGTGGCCAGCACCGGACCATCCAGGATCATGCCGCTTGCACAGGATGGGCCAAACTCCATCGTCAACCCTTCTCATCCTGCGCGACGGTTGCGCTTCGTGGGTATCGGGGTGTTCCACAGACCCGGTTGCGACCTGATCGCTTCGCCGACAACAGCGCTGTGTCAGCCGCGTTCAGCCAGGCATCCATGCGATCACCCTGCGCGCGTCTGGCGGCCACGCCGATGCTGAGCGTGATGCGTTCTGGCCCCGGCCCGGACAGATGATGTGCCGCGACCACCCTGCGCAGACGTTCGGCGATGTCGAGCGCATCGTCATAGGATGTGTCGGGCAGCAGGATCGCGAATTCCTCACCCCCATAGCGCGCCAGCTGGTCATCAGGGCGCAGATGCGCCTGCAGGATCCCTGCCAATGTTACCAGAACGCGGTCGCCGGTCGGGTGGCCATAGGTGTCATTGACGGCCTTGAACCTGTCCACATCCATCAGCAACAGCGATGCCGGTCTGTCTGTGGCAGAGATCGCGAGAGTCAGATGCTCGTCCATGGCCCGCCGGGACAGCAATCCTGTCAGCGCATCCGTGCGTGCCAGCGAGCGCAGTTCAAGATGGTCGATGACAAGAGCTGCAAAATCCGCAAGGATTTCGATATGTTCAAGCTCGAAGCGGCTCGGCTTGGTCCCGAAAACGCAAAGAGACCCGACATTGTACCCATCCGGCGTCGTCAGCGGCATTCCGCAATACCATCGCAGACCCAAGGGACCCGTCACCATCGGGTTGTCGCGAAAGCGCGGATCAAGGGTGGCATCTGTGACAGTCAGCGCATCCGTCTGTCGGATCGTCAGATTGCAGAAGGCAGTCGCGCAATCAGTCCTGTCGATTGCGATGCCCTTGGGCGCTTTGACCCATTGCGTATCTGCATCGATGAACGTGATGGCCGCCATTTCCGCATTGAAGATGCGCTTGACAATCGTTGTGATCAGATCAAACCCATGAACAGTATCGCTGCAAATGATGTCATAGCGCCGCAACGCCGCTTGCCGCCCATGCTCATCCGAAAGTTTGGGCTTTGCGAAGAATTGCAAGGGAATAGAAGCGGATGTGTTCATCGCGGATGTCCGCACAGTTTGATGGCCAGAAAACAAACCCACTTCACCTCTGCTTCACTGCCTGTGTGGACAAATGATCGCGCGGCCTGTCGCACCCAACCAGAAGTTGAAATCTAGTAATTAAAGATAATATTAA
>SKSL01000142.1 GCA_007123015.1 Natronohydrobacter sp.
ACCGCGCCGGCATATTCGCGCTCATGCCCGGTGCGGCGCAGCGTGATGCCGCGCGCGGCGAACCAGTCGAAGCTCTTCTCCATCAACCGGCCCTTGGAGGGCACGCCGATCTTCAGCATCACCCGCCCCCTTTCAGCGCCACCACCATCTCCGGCCGGATCACGCCCCCCACCGCCGGAATCGACCGCCCCTGCCCCAGCACCGAGGTCAGCGCATCATAACGCCCGCCCGAGGCGACGGGCGGCAGGTCCGGCCGCGCCTCGGCATAGAGGCCAAAGACGAAGCCGTCGTAATATTCCATCGAGGTGCGGCCATAGCTGGCCTCGAAATCGAGCGCCGCCACATCGATGCCCCTCGCCGCCAGCCGATCCAGCCGCGCCGCCATCCCTGCCACGGCCTCAAGGATCCAGGGCATGACGCGCGCGCTGTCACGCAGTTCCTCAAGCGCCTGCGGGGCCTTGGCGCTGATCGCCAGCATCGCCTCAAGCGCATCGACCAGCGCCCCGGAGAGCGGCGTAGCGGCGGCGTCCTCGGCCAGCCGGTCGAGCCGCGCCGCGATCTCGTCCGGGCTGCGCAGCCCGATATGCGGCGCGTCGCTCTCGGGCCGCTCGCCGCGCGCCAACCGCTCCAGCAGCGCCGCGCGTTCTGGCGAGGGCGGCCTGCGTCCGGCATAGCGCTGCAGCAACGCGCGAAAGCGTGCCGGTCGCCAGAGATGCCGCATCAGCGCGCCCTTGCGCGCCTCACTCGCGGGCAGCCCGGCGACGGCAGCGCGCAGGATGCCGATATCACCGATCGCCGCGCGCAGCCCCAGCGGCGCCAGCAGGTCATGGATCAGCGCGAAGACTTCCGCATCGGCCCCGGCCCGGTCGCTGCCGTCGAACAGCTCGAACCCGACCTGCAGGTATTCGCTGGTGCGCGCCGTGCCGGGCTCTTCCTGCTTGCGATAGACACGGCCCAGATAGGCATAGCGCGCGGGCTCCGCCCCTTCTTCCATATGCGCCTGCACCACCGGCACGGTGAAATCCGGGCGCAGCATCATCTCGCCGGCCAGCGGGTCTTGCGTGACATAGGCGCGGGCGCGGATATCCTCACCGTACAGATCAAGCAGCACCTCGGCGGGCTGAAGCACTGGCGTCTCAACGGCTTGCGCGCCGGCATCGATGAAGGCCCGCAGCAGGCGCTGGCCTTCGGCGCGGGCCCCGGCGGGATCGGCGGAAAGCGGGCTCATCCGATGCCGTGGCGCGTCAGGATCTGCCGGACGGCCTCGACCAGTTGCGCGCGCGGCACTTCCTGCTGGGCGGGCTGCGATTTCCATTCCTCAAGGCTCGCCTGCGCGGCGATCTGCGCGCCCAGAAGCAGATCCTTGACCTGCACCACCCCGCGCGCGGCCTCGTCCTCGCCCTGGATGATGGCCACCGGCGCGGCGCGTTTGTCGGCGTATTTCAACTGGTTGCCGAAATTCTTCGGGTTGCCCAGATAGGCCTCGGCGCGAATGCCGGCGTTGCGCAGATCGGCCACCATGGCGAAATAGTCGGCCATGCGGCCCCGGTCCATCACCGTTACCACCACCGGGCCGGGCTCGGCCTGCGCGCCCTGCCCCTTCGCCGCCAGCGCCGCCAGCAACCGGTCGACGCCGATGGAGACCCCGGTGGCTGGCACCGCCTGCCCGGTGAAGCGCTTGACCAGATCATCATAGCGCCCACCGCCTGCCACGCTGCCAAACTGACGCGGGCGGCCTTTTTCGTCTTTGATCTCGAAGGTCAGTTCAGCCTCATAGACCGGGCCAGTGTAATAGCCGAGACCGCGCACGACTGAGGGGTCGATGATGATGCGGTCGGGGCCGTAGCCTTGGGAACGACAGAAGGATATTATTTCTAACAGCTCGAGAACCGCTTCTGAACCGATGCGAGTCTCATACAAAATGTCGAATAAGTTGAAGATTACCTCTTTGTCTAAGTCGGTCAGATTTTTGTCGATAGCGATATTTTCTTCATAGGCCACTCGTTTCTCGCTATTACGCTCAGAGACTTCGTCAGAGCCAGCTTCTAAGAAGCTGAGGACTTTTTCAATTGCGCTTTCTTTTAACCCGGCGCCCTTCGTGAAATCTCCGCTCTCATCCTTGCGGCCTTCCCCCAGCAGCGCGCGCACGCCTTCCATGCCTAGACGGTCCAACTTGTCGATGGCGCGCAGGACGATGCCGCGCTCAGCTTCATATTTCTCTGGAAACGCGAGGTCTATCAAACCGACTGCTTCCATCACGCCATTCAGCACCTTGCGGTTATTCACCCGGATCACATAATCGCCGCGCTCGATCCCCACGGCCTCCAACGCATCCGCGAGCATCGCGCAGATCTCGGCATCCGCCGCCACGCTGGCCGCCCCCACTGTATCCGCATCGCATTGATAGAACTGCCGGAACCGCCCCGGACCGGGCTTTTCATTGCGCCAGACCGGCCCCATCGCATAGCGCCGGTAAGGGGTCGGCAGGTCATTGCGATACTGCGCCGCCACCCGCGCCAAAGGGGCGGTCAGGTCATAGCGCAGCGCCAGCCAGTCGCCATCTTCCTCCCAGGCGAACACACCTTCATTCGGGCGGTCCACATCGGGCAGGAACTTGCCCAAAGCCTCGACCGTCTCCACGCCCGAGGTTTCCAGCGCGTCGAACCCGTAGCGGTGATAGACCGCCGCGATCTTGTCCAGCATCGCCTTGCGCACGGTCACTTCCGCGCCGAAATAGTCGCGGAACCCTTTGGGCGTCTCTGCCTTGGGGCGCTTTGGACCCTTGTTTTTCGCCATATGAGCGGCTCCCTGAACGCTTGCGGCTCTCGCTTAGCGGAAGGGGGGCACAGGGGCAAGCCTGCGGCCCAACGCTTGCGCAGACCCGCAGCATCTGGGGGCAAAAACAGGGTTAAACCACAAGATCAGCTTATCCACAGCTTGCCCACAGCAATATACAATTTGCGCGGGCGGCGCGAATCCTGTTAACATGTTGTCAAAATCGAGCAGCAAACTGGTGGGCAGGCATGAACGAGATCTCGGCGATCCGGTCGCAGGAAAATGGCGCAGAGATTGGCCTGCCCCATAATATCGAAGCCGAACAGCAGCTTCTGGGCGCGATACTGGTCAATAATGACGTCTATGACCGTGTGTCGAGCTTTGTGAAAGCCGAGCATTTCTTCGACCCGGTGCACCAGCGCATCTTCGACATTGCCAGTGCGCGCATCCGCAAGAACGCGCTGGCCTCTCCGGTCACGCTCAAGGCGTTCATGGAAGAGGATGCCGGGCTGAAGGAATTGGGCGGCCCGGCTTATCTGGTGCGCATCGCGGCGGCGGCGATTTCGGCTTATGCTGCCCGCGATTATGCGCAGATGATCTATGAATTGGCCGTGCGGCGCGATCTGATCCGTCTGGGGCAGGATATTTCTGCGCGCGCCGCCGAAATGGACGTGGCGTCAGAGCCGAAAGAACAGATCATCGAGGCTGAACAGCGGCTCTACAAACTGGCCGAACAAGGCGTGGCCGAGCGCGGGTTCCAGAGCTTCCTGAAGGCCGTGACCGATGCTGTGAACATGGCCAATGCCGCCTATCAGCGTGATGGCGGGCTTGCGGGCATTTCCACAGGGCTGATCGATCTCGACAAGAAGCTGGGCGGATTGCATCCGTCCGATCTGATCATCCTTGCGGGGCGGCCGTCGATGGGCAAGACCTCGCTCGCCACGAATATCGCCTTCAACATCGCCAAGGCTTACAAGCGCGGCCTGCGCCCCGATGGCAGCGAAGGGGCCGTCGATGGCGGCGTCGTGGGCTTCTACTCGCTGGAAATGAGCGCCGAACAGCTGGCCGCGCGGATCCTGTCGGAAGCCGCCGAAGTGCCCAGCGAACAAATCCGCCGCGGCGACATGACCGAGGCTGAATTCCGCCGCTTTGTCGAGGCCGCCAAAGCGCTGGAGGCCTGCCCGCTCTATATCGACGACACGCCCGCCCTGCCGATTTCGCAGGTGGCCGCCCGCGCGCGAAGGCTCAAGCGCACGCATGGGCTGGATGTGCTGATGGTGGACTACCTGCAGCTTCTGCGCGCCAGCTCGAAGGAAAGCCGCGTGCAGGAAGTGTCGGAAATCACGCAGGGGCTGAAAGCCATCGCCAAAGAGCTGAACATCCCCGTGATCGCCCTGTCACAGCTGTCGCGGCAGGTTGAATCCCGCGAGGACAAACGCCCGCAACTCTCTGACCTGCGCGAATCGGGCTCGATCGAGCAGGATGCCGATGTTGTCATGTTCGTCTATCGCGACGAATATTACCGCGAGCGCGAGAAGCCCTCGGACCACGACCTTGAAGCCATGGCGAAATGGCAGGAAATCATGGAAACCGTGCATGGCAAAGCCGAAGTGATCATCGGCAAGCAGCGTCACGGTCCTATTGGCACGGTCGAACTGAGTTTCGAGGGCCGCTTCACCCGGTTCGGCAATCTGGTGAAACCCTGGCAGCAGGGCGATCA
Source organism: Natronohydrobacter sp. (assembly GCA_007123015.1). Classification (GTDB taxonomy): domain Bacteria; phylum Pseudomonadota; class Alphaproteobacteria; order Rhodobacterales; family Rhodobacteraceae; genus Roseinatronobacter. The sequence goes on from SKSL01000142.1 coordinate 4,496, forward strand.
GGGGTTCTGAGGGGGGCATCGGGGTCTTGTTGGCACTCAGGCCAGAGTGCTTGCCGATCAGGTTGACGCAAAATTCCCCTACGCGGGACAAGCCCGCACTGCGGCCCGCCAGTGCGCGGCTACACGAACTGCCTCGCGTTGATCAATATTTACCCTGATGACGGCAGCGTCAGGTCAGGACCGCGCAGGATCAGATGATCCAGGGGGCCGCCCGGCGCTGTGCCCACAAGCAGCGGCCGATGCAGACCCGGCAGGATCGCGATATCATACAGCTCGCGGATGATCCCGCCCAGACGCAACACTTCCTCGGCCTCTCCTGTGGCCAGATTCACCACGGCAATCGCACATTGCGGGGCAAAACCCGCATCCGCAAGCTTGCGCTCGAGCGGCAGGTCGGCAAAGACCTTGTTTGCGCGCGGCAAGGACAGGCCAACCAGCGCCCGCCCGTCCAGAAAGGCCAGACCGCGGGCAAAACCGGGCAGGAAAGCCACCGGATCGAAGTTTTCCGTTTCCGGATTGACCTGACCCAATTCGCCCGTGCCTGCATTCAGCACGAACAAGGCACCGTCATGAAGCCGCGGAGAATGTGGCATGGTCAACCCCTGGCAGACTGTCTGCCCGGTCTGGACATCCAGCACCACGCCGGACCCGACACGCTGGTCCCGCCACCCCCGCGCCGTGTCACACGCAGCGGCCGCAGTCATGTAACGCGGCATGCCCTCGGGGTCGGCGGCCAATCCGTTCAGATGACAGCGATCTTCTGGGGTCAGCCGACTGATGAAGGGCGGGCTCCAGACAGTGCGGAAGCTCGCGGCCGCATCGACCGAGGCAAGGCAGGAAAAGAGCGTGTTGACGAAGAGCGGCAGCCCCCCCGGCGCAATGGCCACATCATGCGTGTGCAGATAGCCTGTATACCACGCCATGCGCGGCACGAAGATGGCGTCATGCCCTTCGACTTCTTGTCCCTCTGGTACGACATTTCCAAACTTCCAAATGGCATTATGCCCGGCCAGAACCAGCCCCCCTGCACCATCATGGGCCACCCCCATGGCGCGCTCGAAGCTGCGTTCCGATACGGTCAGCGTGTCAGGGCTGTCGGCCCCGATCAGGAACAGCTTGCCGATCTGGTAGGTCGTGATCGCGAGCGCGCTTCCGGTCGCATGAAGCCAAGCGGCAAAACCCTCTGATGCATGCACATCATAAGGGGCCGTGCTGTCGCCAGAACTGCGTATCTGAACAGAGCGCGCCATGCCATTGGCTTAACGACGCGCTGGGGTTTTATCAAGTGACAAGGTTCTGAAAATCATGTATTTTTTAGAATCATCGGATTTGTGTCGTAATTGTTTCGAGAGGGCCATAATGTCGCGTCTTTTTATCCCTGCTGTTTCGGAAGACAGAACATTCGAGCTATGGATCACTGATGGCACCCAGGGTGGAACCCTTGCCCTGACCGGGCCATCTTCCGATACGGGCCTGCGCTCGAATACCGAATATGACAGTCTGAACCCCAGGCGCGTTGGTATGCTCGACAGTGAGCGCGCTGTCTTTGAAGCGACCGATCTCGATACAGGCTGGGGCCTCGCTGTCACGGATGGCACGACCGAAGGCACTCAGGTCGTGTTCCGCCTGCCCGATGCGCCGACCGAGAGCTTCACGATCCCGCAATCCTTCACCAGCCTTGGCGACGGGCGCGTGATGTTCGCAGCGAATGACGGCACCCACGGGAGGAGCCTGTGGGTGACGGACGGGACGGCTGAGGGAACCCAGAATGTCCCCGAGCTTAGGATCACAGACCCAGCTCGACTAGATGTCACACCTTTCGCTGGTGATTATGTACTGTTCCGTTCAGGTGGAGTAGACGCGGAGCTTTTTCTGACGAATGGCACCTCGGCCGGGACAGTTCTGCTGACGCAGCGGTATATGTATTATTATGGTGACGGCTCTGTTAATGTCACACGCTTCATAGCGGCCGAAACGCCTGTATCGCTGAACAACGGTCTTGCCATCTTCTCGGGTCAGGATGGCGCAAACGGGCGCGAATTGTGGGTCACGAACGGCACCCCTTTCGGGACCCAACTTCTTGCAGATATCAATCCGGGGCGCGACAGCAGCTCTCCCGAACAGATCACGGCCATCGGCGACGGGGGCGCGCTTTTTGTGGCCGATGATGGCAGCCGTGGGGCGCAGCTCTGGGTCACGGATGGCACAGGCGCGGGCACGAGCAGACTGACTGACATCAATCCCGGCCCCGCAGAGGTGTATAGCGATGGCAGCTATACTTACGAGATCGCGCCGCGCCCGATCACCAACATCACGCCGCTTGGCGATGGTCGGGCCTTGTTCACTGCAGAGGAACAGGGTCTCGGCAACGAGTTGTGGATCACCGATGGTACGGCTTCCGGCACGCGCTTGGTCGCAGATATCAATCCAGGTGAGGGGAGCAGCAATCCTGCGGGGATCACACCGCTCGGGGACGGACGCGCAGTCTTCGCGGCCTCTGACGGGATCAGCGGACGCGACGTCTGGGTGACCGATGGCACAGCTGCGGGCACCCGCGTTCTGACCGACATCAATCCGGATAATCCGTCCAGCCGCGCCCTGGGATTCACGCGGCTGGAGGAAGGGCGCGTGCTGTTTGTCGCAAATGATGGCGCAAATGGCGAACAACTTTGGGTGACAGACGGCTCTGCCGGAAATACCCGTCAGCTTACGGATATCGAGCCGTGGGGTCTGCCCAACCGATCCTTTGTCGGTCTGCAAAGTTATGCGCTGGGGGATGGGCGCGCGCTTTTCAGATATTTCGACCCCGAGGATGACCGGCTTACGGGCGTCACCGATGGCACGCTTGGCGGTACCCGTCTTGTCGATGTGACCTTCCCGGAACTCGCTCAAAACCCGCGCTTCATTCCATTTCTGCCTGCACCGGATCCTGGTCCGGGACTGCCTTTTTC
>SKSL01000267.1 GCA_007123015.1 Natronohydrobacter sp.
GCCCTTTCAGCCGGGCGATTTCTTCACGCTGCCCGGCCACGGTCTGCTTCAGGGCCGCAACCTCGCTCAACAACTCCAGCACAAGCGCCCGGAGATCGGCGTCTGAAAGATCATCAAGAGGGTAAAATGGGTGCTTCGACATGCACCGATCGAGTCAGAAAACTGCCAGCTTGAACAGCCCCCCCCGGCCCCACCGAGTCAATAGGACGCACCCTCACCCAACAACTTCGCCCGGAGTTTTGCCCCTGTTACACCAGCGCCGCAGCACAGGTACCATAGCACCCTTGGCAGAAAAGGGTCCCGAGTCGGTTTTGACGCCAAGCCTGTCAGTTTTCAAACTGCAGACCTGGGCGCAAACAGGCTAACTAGACCTATCTGTTCTCAAGGTGTGCCATGCGATATTCCGGCTTTCGTGTTCTCAAAGAAGCCCTGACCGGCCATAAAGGGTGGCGACCCGTCTGGCGCGATCCCGACCCACAGCCGCATTACGATATTGTCATCGTGGGCGGGGGCGGACACGGGCTGGCCACGGCCTATTACCTTGCCCGCCAGTTCCACCAGCACAAGGTCGCCGTGATCGAGAAAGGCTGGATCGGCGGCGGCAATGTCGGGCGCAACACGACCATCATCCGGTCCAATTACCTACTGGACGGCAATGAACCTTTCTACGAATTCTCGCTCAAACTGTGGGAAGGGCTGGAACAGGATTTCAACTATAACGCCATGGTCAGCCAGCGCGGTATCCTGAACCTGATCCATTCCGATGCTCAGCGCGACGCCTTCACACGGCGCGGCAATGCGATGATCCTCAATGGTGCCGATGCCGAATTGCTCAGTGCCCAGCAAGTGCGGCGCACATACCCGTTCCTCAATTTCAACGATGCCCGCTTCCCGATCAAGGGCGGCCTCGCTCAGCGCCGGGGCGGCACCGTGCGCCATGACGCGGTCGCCTGGGGCTATGCGCGCGGGGCCGACCGTCGCGGCGTCGACATTCTCCAGAATTGCGAAGTCACCGGCTTCCGCATCGAAAACGGCAAATGTCTGGGCGTCGAGACTTCGCGCGGCTTCATCGCTGCAGGCAAGGTTGGTGTCGCAGTGGCCGGCAATTCTTCGCGCATTATGGCAAAAGCCGGCATGCGCCTGCCCATCGAATCCCATGTCCTGCAAGCCTTTGTCAGTGAAGGGCTGAAGCCGGTCCTGCCTGGGGTCATCACCTTTGGCGCGGGCCATTTCTATTGCAGCCAATCCGACAAGGGCGGGCTTGTCTTCGGTGGCGACATTGACGGCTACAATTCTTACGCCCAGCGCGGCAACCTGCCCGTGATCGAAGATGTGGCCGAGGGCGGCATGGCGCTTTTTCCAGGCCTTGGCCGCGTGCGCCTGTTGCGTGCCTGGGGCGGCATCATGGATATGAGCATGGACGGCTCACCGATTATCGACCACACCCCTATCGACGGGCTCTATTTCAACGGCGGCTGGTGCTATGGCGGGTTCAAGGCCACCCCGGCGTCAGGCTGGTGTTTCGCTCACCTTCTGGCCACAGACACCCTCCACCCGACAGCGACCGCCTATCGCCTCGATCGGTTCCAACGCGGCAGGATGATCGACGAAAAAGGCATGGGCGCGCAGCCCAACCTGCATTGAGCAAGCCCATGATCCATTTTCTTGCTGAAAATACTCAAAATCGACGCTGCACTTCAGCGCAACGCCCAAGAGAAGCGCCATGATCATCCACCACCCTCTTCTCGGCCCCTGTGACGCGCAGGAATTCACCTATATGGGTGATGCGCGTCTGATCGACCGCCCCGATGGCATGGCCGAAGGATCTGACGCAGCCTTCCACGACTATGCCTATCTGCGCGAGAACCCGGCGGGCGAACATCGCGAGCTGTGGTTTCACGAACAGGGCGACCGCTCCTGGCTGGTCGTCACCCGCAACACACTCACGCATGAGATCACGCAAGTCGAGCTTGCCCGCGATGTCGCGCGAAAACAGGGACGCAGCAGATGAGGCTCCGCACAGGCGGCCAGATCGACCGCAGCACCCAGATCAGCTTTCGCTTCGACAATCGCTGGTACAAGGGCCATCCCGGCGACACGCTCGCCTCGGCGCTTCTGGCCAATGGGGTCCGGCTTATGGGCCGGTCCTTCAAATATCACCGCCCGCGCGGGCCTTTGACCGCTGGCAGTGACGAACCCAACGCGCTGGTTGAATTGCGCAGCGGCGGGCGTCAGGAACCCAATACCCGCGCCACTGTGATCGAGCTCTTCGACGGCTTGCGCGCCCAGCCGCAGAACGCCTGGCCCAGCCTCAGTTTCGACGCGCTGGCCATCAATGACCGCCTATCCCCCGTCCTGACCGCAGGCTTCTATTACAAAACCTTCATGTGGCCTGCCGCCTTCTGGGAAAAACTCTACGAGCCGATCATCCGCCGCGCTGCCGGTCTGGGCTCGATCACCACCAAGCCTGACCCCGACGCTTACGACAAGGGCTTCCTGCATTGCGACCTGCTGATCATCGGCGCGGGTCCTTCGGGTCTGATGGCCGCGCTCACGGCTGGCCGCGCCGGTGCGCGGGTGATCCTCGCGGATGAAGATTTCCGCATGGGCGGGCGGCTGAACGCGGAAACCTTTGCGATCAGCGACAGGGCGGGCAGCGATTGGGCCGCGCAGACCCTCGCCGAACTCGCGACCCTGCCCAATCTCCGCCTGATGCCGCGCACCACTGTTTTCGGCGCCTTTGATCATGGCATCTATGGCGCGGTCGAACGTGTCTCGGACCACTTGCCCACCCCGCCCATGGGCAAACCCCGCCAGACGCTCTGGCGCATCTACACCAAGCGCACCCTGCTATGCGCAGGCGCGCTGGAACGCCCGATTGCTTTTGCCAAGAACGACCGCCCCGGCATCATGACCGCCAGCGCGCTGCGCGCTTACGTCAACCGCTGGGCCGCTGCACCGGCCGACACGGCCGCCGTCTTCACCAATAATGATGACGGCCACCGCACGGCCGCAGATCTGATCGCCAAAGGTGTCAAGGTCGCCGCCCTGATCGACACGCGCCCCGACGCGCCGACTATCGCAGGCACCGAATTGCTTGCAGGTGCGCAGGTGATCGACACATCCGGGCGGCTGGGCCTGACCGGCATTACAGTCAAACTCGCCAATGGCGAGACGCGCAAGATCAAGACCGGCGCGCTCGGTGTCTCGGGCGGCTGGAACCCCACTGTCGCGCTCACCTGCCACCAGCGCGGGCGGCCCGCATGGGATGACAGCATCGCGGCCTTCACGCCCGCTGGCGATCTGCCCCCCGGCATGACCGTCGCAGGCGCGGCAGAGGGGCAATTCAGCACCCATGCGGCCCTTGCAGGCGGGGCCGCCAAGGCCGCGCAAGCCCTTGATGACCTTGGCATCACCGCGCGCACGCCCGATCTGCCACAGGCCGAAGATGCGCCCACTAAGATCACCCCCTTCTGGCATGTTAAGGGCGACAAACGCGCCTGGCTCGATTTCCAGAATGATGTGACCGTCAAGGATGTGAAACTTGCCCATCAGGAAGGCTTCCGCGCGGTCGAGCATCTGAAACGCTACACCACATTGGGCATGGCGACCGATCAGGGCAAGACATCCAACATGGGCGGCCTGGCGGTCATGGCCGAACTAACCGGCGCGACCATCGCCCAGACTGGCACCACCATGTTCCGCCCGCCCTATACGCCTGTGGCGATGGGCGCGCTGGCGGGCCGCTCCACCGGCCCCGATTTCCGCCCCACTCGCCTGACGCCCAGCCACCATTGGGCCAAGGAACAGGGCGCGGAATTTGTCGAGGTGGGCATGTGGCTGCGCGCCCAGTGGTTCCCGCGTCCGGGCGAAAAAACCTGGCGCGACACAGTGGACCGCGAAGTCCGCGCGACCCGCGCCTCGGTCGGCGTGTGTGACGTGACCACCCTGGGCAAGATCGACGTGCAGGGGCGCGACGCGGCGGCCTTTCTGAACCGCATCTATTGCAACGGCTTTGCCAAGCTGGCCGTGGGCCGCGTCCGCTACGGCCTGATGCTGCGCGAAGACGGGATCGCTTTCGACGATGGTACCGCCGCGCGGCTGGCTGAAGATCATTTCGTCGTCACCACGACCACCGCGAATGCTGTCGCAGTCTACCGCCACATGGAATTCGCGCGCCAATGCCTCTGGCCGGATATGGATGTGCAACTGATCTCCACGACCGAGGCCTGGGCGCAATACGCCATCGCTGGCCCAAACGCGCGCAAGCTGTTGCAGAAACTGGTCGATCCCGCCTTTGACATCTCGAATGACGCCTTTCCCTTCATGGCCTGCGCGGAACTCACCATCTGCAACGGCTGCCCTGCCCGGCTGTTCCGCATCTCGTTTTCGGGCGAGTTGGCCTATGAACTGGCCGTGCCCACCCGCTATGGCGATGCCCTGATCCGGCGCATCATGGCCGAAGGGACGGAATTCGGCGTCACCCCCTATGGCACCGAAGCCCTGGGCGTCATGCGCATCGAGAAGGGCCATGCAGCAGGTAACGAGTTGAACGGCCAGACCACAGCGCTGAACCTTGGCATGGGCCGCATGGTCAGTGACAAGAAAGACAGCATCGGCGCGGTCCTGTCGCGGCGCGAGGGGCTGAACACCCCTGATGCGCTCAAACTGGTCGGTCTGCGCCCCAAAGACCCACAGACCCGGATCCCGGCAGGCGCGCATCTGCTGGAAACAGGGACGAGAACCATCGCGGCGCATGATCTGGGCTATGTTACCTCTGCCTGCTATTCGCCGACATTGGACAGCTACATCGCGCTGGGTTTTCTGAAGGCGGGCGATACGCGCATGGGCCAGACCCTGCGCGCCGCCAGCCCGCTCACGGGCGAGGATGTCCCCATCGAAGTCACCTCACCGCATTTTGTCGATCCGGAAGGAGAGCGCCTGCGTGCATGACCTTACCCCCCTGACCGCGCTTGGCGCATCCAAGCCGCGCAGCGACACCATCGGCCCTGTCACGATCAGCGAAGCGCCCGACGTCGCGCTGGCCTCGGTCACGGCGCGTCTGGGGCAGGAAGCCGCCTGCCAGGACGCCTTGCGCGCCCTGCTCGGTATCCCTGCCCCCGACATCGCAGCTTATGCCAGCGGCCCCCAGCTATCGGCCTTCTGGATCGGTCCTGATAGCTGGATGATCATGGCCCCCTATGACACCCATCCTGGCCTTGCCAATAGACTCACGTCCGTCTGCAAGGACACGGCCAGCGTGACGGACCAGACGGGCGCTTGGGCGCGCTTCGATCTGACCGGGCCAGATCTGCCCCGGCTGATGGAGCGGCTGTGCAATCTGGATCTTGCGCATATGCCACCAGGGCGCGCGCGGCGCAGCGTCATCGACCATCTGGGCTGCTATGTGATCAAGCATCAGGACGGAATACTGCTTTTCGCCCCGCGCTCTGCAGCACAGAGCCTGCATCACGCTCTACTGACAGCCGCGCAGGCCGCGCTGCGCTGATTTGCCTGAAAAATGGCCAATCCGCGCACATGATGAAAAATTGTTTCTTCTCAGTTGAAGTCCTGAAATTTGCCTGCTAGCCTTCCTGCAAGGTGACGCAAAAGGGGCGCGCAGCATGTGTGGAATTGTCGGATTGTTCCTGAAGGACAAATCGCTGGAACCAGAATTGGGGGCGCTGCTGACGGATATGCTTGTCACCATGACAGATCGTGGCCCGGATAGTGCGGGGATTGCGATCTATGGCGACAGCACGGCGGGTCAGGCCAAGCTTACTGTTCAATCCGACCGGCCCGAGAGTGATTTCGCAACGCTCGCGGCGGACCTTGGCGCAGCCCTGGGCGCAACAGTCACTTTGCAGCGCAAGGATACACATGCGGTCCTGACCCTGCCCACCGACAAAACGACCGAAGCGCGCGCCATACTGGCCGAGCTGCGCCCCGGTCTGCGCGTCATGAGCGACGGAACCCATATCGAAATCTACAAGGAAACCGGCCTGCCCCGCGATGTGGCCGCGCGCTTCAATCTGGCCGCCATGTCGGGCAGCCATGGGATCGGCCATACCCGCATGGCCACGGAATCCGCTGTCACCACGCAAGGCGCGCATCCTTTTTCGACCGGCGCGGATCAGTGCCTGGTCCATAATGGCTCGCTCTCCAACCACAATAACTGGCGGCGCAGGCTCAAGCGCGAAGGTGTCCGCATCGACAGCCAGAATGACACTGAAGTCGGGGCCGCCTATCTGACCTGGAAGATGCAGAACGGGGCCAATCTGGGCGAAGCGCTCGAAGCCACACTAAGCGATCTGGACGGGTTCTTCACCTTTGTCGTCGGCACCCGCGACGGTTTCGGTGTGGTGCGCGATCCCATTGCCTGCAAGCCAGCCGTCATGGCTGAAACTGACCAATATGTGGCCTTCGGGTCCGAATATCGCGCCCTCGTCAATCTGCCGGGGATTGAAACCGCCCGCATCTGGGAACCCGAGCCCGCCACTGTCTATTTCTGGAGCCATTGATCCATGCAGAGCATCGACCTTGCCACCACCAGTCTGCGCGAGATGAACGCAACCCTGCAGGCCACAAACGACCAGACCAACGCCACCCATTGGGAAATCCTGAACCCGCGCGGCGCGCATGCCATCGCGGTCGGGCTGGATGCGCCAATCGAGGTCACAGTCCGCGGCGTCACGGGCTATTATTGCGCAGGCATGAACAAACAGGCGACGGTCCATGTCACAGGCTCTGCCGGGCCGGGTGTCGCCGAGAACATGATGTCGGGTACAGTGATCATCGACGGGGATGCCAGCCAATATGCCGGGGCCACCGGGCGCGGCGGGCTTCTGGTGATCAAGGGCAATGCGTCTTCGCGCTGCGGGATTTCGATGAAAGGCATCGATATCGTGGTGCAGGGCAATATCGGCCATATGTCGGCCTTCATGGGGCAGGCGGGCAATCTGGTGGTCTGCGGCGATGCGGGCGAGGCTTTGGGCGATTCGCTCTATGAAGCGCGGCTCTTTGTGCGCGGGTCGGTCAAAAGCCTTGGCGCCGATTGCATCGAGAAGGACATGCGCCCCGAACATCTGGACATTCTGCGCGATCTTCTGGCCCGCGCAGGCGTCGACGCAGACCCGCAGGAGTTTCGCCGTTACGGCTCGGCCCGCAAACTGTATAATTTCGATATCGACAATGTCGCGGCCTATTGAGGGACAACATCCATGAAAGACCATGACCCCCGCATCCCCCGGACCCTGCCGATCCAGTCCGCGACCTTCACCAACCCGATCAATGCCGAAATCCGCCGCGCGGCGGCCACAGGCATCTATGACATTCGCGGGGGCGGCGCGAAACGCCGCGTGCCGCATTTCGATGACCTGCTGTTTCTGGGCGCCTCGGTCAGCCGCTACCCGCTGGAAGGCTATCGCGA
>SKSL01000192.1 GCA_007123015.1 Natronohydrobacter sp.
CATGTCGGATTGGTCCAGTAGAGAACAGCCCCTGTCCGGTCTGATCTTATCGCGGTGAATTCAAAGGTGTCACAAGCCACCCCTTCCGCCCCTCTCGGCACCGATTGCGCCTGTGCACTTATACCTGACAAGATCACAACACAAGCTGTCCAAACAACATGTTTCATTGCGATTTCCCCCTTCAGCAGGGTGCAAATGATATAGAAATTTCACGAAATCTCAATCTTCAAAACATCCGGAGGCCGTCACAGGCGCACACCTTCGCGCCCCGCAAGATCCGTGAAGAACTGCCACGCGACCCGCCCCGACCGTGACCCGCGTGTGGCCTGCCACTCGATGGCTTCGGCCCGCAACCGTTCGGGTGCGATTTTCAGGCCGTAAGCGGCACAATAGCCCTTTATCATCGCCAGATAGTCGTCCTGATCGCAGGGATGAAAGCCCAGCCACAGCCCGAAGCGATCCGAGAGCGAAACTTTCTCTTCCACCGCCTCAGCCGGTGAAATCGCTGATCCCCGCTCATTCTCGATCATGTTGCGCGGCATCAGGTGGCGCCGGTTCGAGGTTGCGTAGAGCACCACATTCTCGGGCCGTCCCTCGACCCCGCCATCCAGAAGCGCTTTCAGCGATTTGTAATGCTGGTCATCATGGCTGAAGGACAGATCATCGCAAAACAGAATGAAACGCGCGTCACTGCCGCGCAGCGCCGTCATCAGCCGCGCGATCGAGGGCAAATCCTCGCGCTGGATTTCGACAAGCTTCAAACGGCTTTGCGGCAACAGGCCCAGCGCATGCCCGTGCACGGCCTTGACCAGCGACGACTTCCCCATCCCCCGCGCGCCCCATAGCAGCGCGTTATTCGCCCCATAGCCTTGCGCGAATTGTACGGTATTGGCCAGAAGCGTATCGCGCGCGCGTCCGATCCCGACCAGCAAATCCAGTGCCACCCGACTGACAGCGATCACAGGCTGCAACCGATCCGGCCCCGTGTGCCACACAAACGCGTCAGCCGCATCAAGATCCGGCTTGGGGGTCGCGGGCGGCGCGAGGCGCTCAAGCGCCTGCGCGATCCGGAGCAACGTGTCGCCCCCGGACAGGCTCACTTCTGGCCATCCGCGTCTTCGGCGAAGAACTCATCATCCTCCTCATCAAGCAACCCTTCACGCCGCAATTCCTCGCGCCGCTTCTTCTCGACCCGGGCGACAAGAAAAATCGATATCTCATAGAGCCCGTAGACCACCACGAACAGGATGACCTGAGTGATCACATCCGGCGGTGTCACCAGCGCAGCAAGTGTAAGGATTCCCACGATGGCCCATTTGCGCCCGGCTTTCAGCCCCACAGCGGAAACCAGCCCAGCCTTGCCCATCAGCGTCAGCAGCACGGGCAGTTGAAAACACATCCCGAAGGCCACGATGAACTTGATCGTCAGGTTCAGATATTCCTGCGCCGAGCCCTGAAAAACCACCGAAAGCGGTGCTGCGCCGGGCACACCGTCCACAACTTCCCCGGCCGCGCCGAATTGCTGGAAGCCGAGGAAGAAGTTATAGGCCAATGGTGTCACCACATAGAAGGCGAAGCTTGCGCCGAGAAAGAACATGAAGGGTGACGCGATCAGGAATGGCAGAAACGCGTTTTTTTCCGAACGATACAGTCCCGGCGCCACAAATCGCCAGAGCTGAGCTGCGATCACCGGGAAGGCCAACATGAAGCCGCCCAGCAGCGAGACCTTGATCGCGACGAAAAAGCCTTCCTGCGGGCTGATGAAGATCAGATCACAATCCTGCCCGCGATCCGCCAGCGCCGAACACAATGGCGCTGTCAGGAAGTTGAAAATGGGTGTGGCGATGGTGAAACAGGCTACCATGGCCACAACAAAGGCCAGAACGGATTTGATCAGACGCGTGCGCAATTCTGCCAGATGCTCGATCAGCGGTGCGCCCTTGTCATCCAGATCCTCTTCGGATGTCGACCTGCTCATACCTCACCTTTATGCGTTGTCTCGCGCGGTTTGGTCATATCCGTTGGCAGCGCGGCGGGCTTGTCCTCTGGCCCACTTGCGTCAACTGCGTCGGCAGAGCCTGCCTTGGCCGCAGCACTGTCTTTGGCAGCACGCTCGCGGCGCAGATTGTCCATTTCGGCCGCGATCTGGTCCATTGCGGCCTCATCCTCATCGCTGGGCGGGGTCTTTGCTCCGGCGGGTTTGCCATCATCCTTCATAGGATCCCAGTTGCGCATCTTGTTCAGCTCATCCAGCCCCATGCTCTGCGGATTGGTGGCCTTGCGCAGGTCGCGGGCCACATCCTTGACGCCACTGGCATCGGCCGCATCGTCCATGGCGTTCTGAAATTCGCGCGCCATGCCCCGCATCTTTGCCATCATCTGCCCCAGCGTGCGGAACATCTTCGGCAGGTCCTTGGGCCCCACCACGATCAGGGCGACGATCCCGATGATCATGAGCTCTGTCCAGCCGATATCGAACATCAATCCCCCTTGGCCAAGTCAGATGGCCGCGACATGCGGTCCCGGCATGCGCGCGCCCGGATCTGGTGCGTCGCGATCGAAGCGCGCCTGCGTCAGACCTTGTCCTTGTTCTTGTCGGTCTCGGGTGTCACGTCGCGGGCCGCGCTTGCCGCGTCATCCGAAGCCTTCTCAATCTCGTCAGACCCGTCCTTCAGACCCTTCTTGAAAGAAGTGATGCCCTTGCCCACCTCGCCCATCAGCGCAGCAACCTTGCCACGCCCGAAAAGCACGAGCACGACAATCGCGATGATGATGAAGCCCGCAGGGCCGATATTGTTCAGCATGACGCATCTCCCTTTGTCGCATTCCCTCCAGCGGGAAAACAGACTGTTCCTTCCCATTTATGGATTATGCGAGGCCAATCAAAGCCCCAATTTCAGGCTTTGTGCAATTTCTGGTCCAAGTGAAACCCGCAGTCAGCTTAATTCTATATCGACAGCAAGCCCCGGTGCCCCGACAACACGGTTCCGGCCGCGCGTCTTGGCCTCATAGAGCCGCGCATCCGACATCGCCATAAGCGCGTCGCGGGTCTCGCCGGCTTCGCCGCAAGTCGCCACCCCGAAAGAGCTGGTGAATGCAATCTGCGGATGCTCACGCAGCACAGTCGCCTCGATCACCGACCGCAGACGTTCGGCGATATCGAGCGCCGTTGCAGCATCCGCTGGAACCAGCACACCGAATTCCTCACCGCCCAGACGCCCCAGCCGATCTGCCGGGCGCAGCTCCGAGCGCACCATATTGGCCACAGTCCGCAGGACCAGATCACCTGCAGCATGACCATAGGTGTCATTGATGACCTTGAAATGGTCCAGATCGAAAGTGACCAGACTGCAGGGGGTTCCATTGCGCGACCACATGGCCACAGCATTGCCCAGATCGGCTGTGAACGCGCGGCGGGTCATGGCACCTGTCAGCATGTCAAGCTGCGCTACAGACCACAGCGCATGCTGTTCGGCCACCAGTACTGCAAAGCCCGCCAGCAGATGCGCCGCCCCAGAGGCGAATTCCCGTGCAAAAGCCCGTAGCATACCAAAATTCTGCCCTTGATGGACCAGCGGCACCTGCAGGCATTGCAGCCCGGCGGGAACGGGCTCGGGCGGCATCCCATCGATATGGATTTGCACGACATCCGCGCCAGTTGTCTGACGTACCAGATACAGGATCGTGTCGAACTGACCCGATTTCGGAACAGTCACCCCAAACATCTGCCGCGCAGATTTACGTCGCTCTGTATCCGCTCTGTTCGTCATGCCCTGCTATCCGTCTCGCGCGGTCGTGTGTCGTTAGGATTTCTTAACCTTTTTTGTTGTGGCAATTCCATGGCAGACTTTGGTCGAAGTCGAGATCTGCCGCGAAAGCTAACACAAATCGCGCGAAACCGGAACACAGACGCCCGATCAGACGGTCTTTTGCCCTAAGCTCGCGAAAGCGCCATAACCCTGAAAGCATGACCCTACAGAGGGCGCGCACAGCCACCAGCGATCACAAGACGATAACCTGAACTTTCTCGCCGCGCACAGCCAAGCCAAGCTTGCCATCACACAGACGCAGCGCATCGGTGCCGAACACTTCCGCGCGCCAGCCGCGCAGCGCGGCCACATCGCGCAAGCCCGCCGCCAGAGCGTCCAGATCCGCCGATGACGCGATCAGGCGGGCAGCGACGTCGGTCTCATCCGATTTCGCCTTCAGCAAGACACGCAGCAAATCGGCCAGCGCAGGATTGACCTGCATCTTGTCGCGCCCGGCCTGCGGCTGCGGCAATTCCGCGACAGCACAATCGAGCCCGCGCTTGACAGAGGTGACAATCCCCTGCGCGATGTCACCGCGTCGGGCCTCGCGCAGCAAGAGGCGGGTGCGCCCCAGATCCTCGACACTGCGCGGCTTGAGCGCAGCAAGCTCTAGCAGCGCGTCATCCTTGAAGACACGGTTACGGGGGATGTTGCGCGATTGCGCATAGTTTTCGCGGAAGGCCGCCAATTCCCGCACAAGGGCCAGGAAACGCGGCGAATCGTTGCGCGTCTTGATCCGCTTCCACGCCTCTTCGGGTCGGGTCACATAGGTCTCGGGATCATTCAGGGTCGCCAGTTCCTCGGCCAGCCAGGGCGCGCGCCCCGTATCGTTCAGCCGCTTCGCCAGTTTCTCGTAGATTACGCGCAGATGCGTCACATCTGCCAGCGCATAGCGCAACTGAGCCTCTGACAGCGGGCGAGCTGCCCAATCAGTGAAGCGCGAGCTCTTGTCGATCTGGCCCCTGGCCAACCTGCGCACGAGGGTCTCATAGCCGATCTGGTCACCAAACCCGCAGACCATAGCCGCAATCTGCGTATCGAACAAAGGGGTGGGCAGCACCCCACCCTCGATCTGAAAAATCTCCAGATCCTGACGGGCAGCATGAAGCACTTTGACAGTGCTCGGGTCCTTGAGCAGAGTGTAGAACGGCGCCAGCGACAGGTTCTCTGCCAAAGGGTCAACCAGCACTGCCGGACCGCTTTCTGCCCCGTCCGGCCCCGGAATCGCCATCTGCAAAAGACAAAGTCGGGAATAATAGGTCCGCTCGCGCAGAAACTCGGTATCAATGGTGACATAAGGGGCCGCTTGAGCAAGAGCGCAGAACTCTGCCAGCTTGTCAGTTGTCGTGATCAAATCCATTCGGGTCGCTTGCTTTTGTCTTTGTTGGTCCATAAGCAATTCTGCCCATGTTGAAAAGACCCGCAGCTTTGCGCGTTGCAGCCTGACACCCTCTTGCAAAACCCACAGGCCTCTTCTAAAGCAGCACGAGCGTCGGAGTGTAGCTCAGCCTGGTAGAGCACTGTCTTCGGGAGGCAGGGGCCGGAGGTTCGAATCCTCTCACTCCGACCACATCAGAAATCGGGACCACCAGAATGTCAACGACAGGGCCTCAGAAGGGTCAAGCCCGACCGGGTGCTGACCGAGCTGTTCTATTCGGATAGCTCAGGAAAACTAATTCATCTCGCAGGTGAACACGCCCTTACCCCAATCATATCGAAGCCGCGCCGCAAACCGCGATACCTGCGAAAAGATCGTTGAACTTGAAGGGGCCGACGTTCTGCTTCATGGCTACATCCTGTTAATGATTTTCGGCTATCACAACTTATGGCGTGCAGCCATCATGAGAGGCACACATCATAGTCTCTGTGTTTCATGGAAAAGCCCTGGTCGAGCTGGCGGTAAAGCGGATTTTTTGGACAAGCCTGAAGCGGAAGCAGGGCTGATCTCCCTTCAATCAGAGATGGTCCTAGATATTCGACCACTTTGCCTGCTGATAGATCTTCCTCCAATCACAGGCAGGCGGACGATCCCCCTGTGCGAGAGCAGGAAGGGTCCATAGGAACTCCGCCCGCTGCAGAGCGTCATCGTCGATTGGCAGAAGACGCAGGTCGAGCATCCTTCCCCGGAGCTTTTCCTCCCACGCCTGCCACGTCATGTGATACACTGCGTCCTGATAACCTTGGAATCGATCTTCGGCGCCTTGATTTTTGGGATGCATTTCTAACCAAACTACGGCCGAGAAGGCCTGACCATGAACATCGTCAGATCATGACATCAATCAAGATGCTGCGGTCCACCCCTCATCACAAGGGGCATTTCTGACAATCGAACGCGAGGCGCAGGGAATTCGGGGTTTGTAAACCAAACTGTAAACCGGGCAGGTTCCAACCATGCCAGGCCAAACGGATCGGCCTGAAAATCCCTGATCCCATTAGGGTTTTCATGGTCGGGGCGGCAGGATTCGAACCTACGACCTACGGTACCCAAAACCGTCGCGCTACCAGGCTGCGCCACGCCCCGACTGCGCGCTCTTTAGCGGGGAAGTCAGGCGGTGAAAAGCACCAATCGTATCGCTGGCAGAATTTTCGTTCACGGATCACAAACCCAGAGCGCAGTCGTCTGATCCAGACGCGGATGGCGCAATTCACTGCCCACCGTGATGCCCATGGCACGCGACAACCCACCGTTGATTTCCAGAACCATCAGAATGTTCGGGCCACCAGGGATGGGGGTTTCATCGAGTGGGATTGCCTCATGGTGGATATGTGTCACAAGCCCAGTCGGGTCGACAAAAAGCATGTCTAGCGGAATCAGGGTGTTGCGCATCCAGAAAGACGCTTCGGTAGGCTGATCATAAATGAACAGCATCCCCGCCGAACGCGCCAGACGCTCGCGATGCATCAGCCCTTGCGCGCGGGTCGCAGCCGTATCAGCAATCTCGACTGTGAAACGCGCCTGCCCCCAAACGCCACGCAGCTCGACTGTCTCAGGCGCGCAGGCTGCATGCGTCACACTGGCCGCAAGCCCCGCCCAGAGCGCGATGATCAGCCCGCGCACCCGGATCATGACAGATCCTCGCTCTGGTCGTCTTCGGGCACGCGCAGCGCTTCTTCCCACGGCTCGATCGCGACCGCCATGCGCCCGCGCTCGCCATCCACGACGCGCAGCGCAATCGCTTCGCCTGGTTGCAATTCGGCAAGCCCGGACCGGCGCAGCGTCTCCATATGGACGAACACATCCGCCGATTTGCCAAAAACATTGGCAAAGCCGAAGCCTTTCACCTTGTCAAACCATTTCACCCGCGCTGGTTCCAGCGCAATCGAGCGATCAACATAAGCCGCAGGGCGCGCGTCTTGCGCAGGGTTTTCAATGACTGCATCGTCCGGGGGCCGAACCTCGTGCACTTCGAGCGTTTGCAAGCCGCGCGGCGTTCTCTGCAAGGTCAAACGCATGCGTGCGCCGTCACAGACCGAACTCAGCCCGAAATTGCGCAGGGCATTTGCGTGCAGCAGGACGTCGGCCTCGACACCCTCTACGATTACGAAGCCGAAACCCTTTGAGGGGTCAAACCATTTTACAATGCCCTCGACGGCAAATGGCGGTGTTCCATCCGCAACCATTTATTCTTGTCTCGCATTTTACAGCCGATCCGTTTTCAAAGCGGACCCTCGTGCCCCATTCAACGCCATGACTACCAGAAGACGCACACTTATCCAAGGTCGCGCTCAGGGCGAGAGTCTGAGAATATCCCAGCCCTTGCTATCGGCTGATATTCGCCAGCGAAACCGATCATGCAAACGAAACGCACCATCTGCCCAGAATTCGATCTCTATCGGTTTGATCGCAAACCCGCCCCAGAAGGCTGGCCGGGGGGGATTCGTGCCATGACGCGCCGTCTGTCGCGCGACTGCTGCCATCAATTCCGCCCGCGACCCAAGCGGGCGCGACTGCTGCGATGCCCAAGCCCCTAACCTGCTCTTGAGCGACCGCGAAGCGTAGTAGGCGTCGGCCTCAGCGCCGTCAAGCTTGGAAACTGCGCCGCGTACCCGGATCTGACGGCGCAGGGTTTTCCAGTGCATCACGAAGGCAGCTTTCCCAGAAGCCTGCAGCTCTTGCCCCTTTGCACTCTCGTAATTGGTGTAAAAGACGAATTCTGCGGCCCCGATCTCTTTGAGCAGCACCATGCGGACATTCGGCAAACCGTCGCGATCCACGGTCGAGAGCGCAATCGCATTGGGATCATTCGGTTCGGTCCGTTCGGCCTCGGCCAGCCACCGGCGGGCGATCTCGAAGGGATCAGCCCCGGAAAAGATGCCGCTTCTATCGCTCACAAGCTCCCCCCCTTTGTCGCTTTTTTGTCGTCCATGACCCTGTCACGCCTTACAGGCGCTGCGCCCCGGACCCACTGCGTTCTTTACTTTGTTAACCATAACATCCGGCCATGCAACCCGACATTGGGCTTGATGCCCGCGATCTCGCGCCGCGCGCATCAGGCCAGCTTGCAGCGATCTGGACGATAGCATAGAACATAGCCTTAGTTTTCAAGATGGACAGAGAAGACAATGACAGGGTTGATGAGCGGCAAGCGCGGGCTGATCATGGGGCTGGCGAATGACAAGTCGATCGCATGGGGCATCGCCAAGGCGCTGGGGGATCAGGGTGCGGAGCTTGCCTTTTCCTATCAAGGCGAGGCGCTCAAGAAACGAGTCCTGCCGCTGGCCGAGAAACTGGGCACGCCGCAGCTTTTCGAATGCGATGTGGCCGATATGGACTCGGTCGATGCGCTGTTTGCCGGGCTTGAAGCGCTCTGGGGCGAGATTGATTTCGTGGTCCATGCCATCGGGTTTTCCGACAAATCCGAGCTTCGTGGCCGCTATGTCGACACCAGCCGCGACAATTTCGCCATGACCATGGATATTTCGGTCTATTCCTTCACGGCTGTCTGCGCGCGGGCGGCGAAACTCATGCCCAAAGGCGGCAGCCTGCTGACGATGACCTATTACGGTGCGGAACAGGTCATGCCGCATTACAATGTCATGGGCGTGGCCAAGGCCGCACTGGAAGCGTCAGTCAAGTATATCGCCGAGGATCTGGGCAAGGACGGCATCCGCTGCAATGCGATCAGCGCCGGGCCGATCAAGACGCTGGCTGCTTCCGGCATCGGCGATTTCCGTTACATCATGAAATGGAACGAATTGAACTCGCCCCTGCGCCGCAATGTGACACAGGAAGAAGTCGGCAAGGCCGCGCTTTACCTGCTGTCCGATCTGGGCTCCGGCACCACGGGCGAGAACCTGCATGTCGATGCGGGCTATCATGTGGTGGGCATGAAAGCCGTGGACGCACCCGATATCGACGTCGTGACCGGCAAGAAAGACCACTGAGCCGATGACGCTCGCGCATCTTCTCGTCTTCAACATCACGCTTCTGGCGGCTTTCCTCAGCCCTGGCCCGGCCATGCTCTACGCTTTGCGCAACACTTTGCGCGGCGGGCTGGCCCTGGGCTTTGCGACAGGCTGCGGATTGGCGCTAGCGGCGGCGGGCTGGACCTTGGCGGCCTTTCTGGGCCTGCAGGCGATCTTTGCGCTGGTGCCATGGGCCTACGGGGTGTTGAAGATCGCGGGCGCAGGCTATCTTTTGTGGCTGGCCTGGCATATCTGGCGCGATGCAGGTGCGCCAATGGCCGAGGCCCCTGACCGCCCCACTGGGCAGGTGATCGGGCGGGCCGTCATCATGGGGATTCTGGTCAATCTTGCAAATCCCAAATCCGTTCTGTTCGCCGCCGCGGTGCTGGTGGTGATCTTCCCGGCGGGCCTGCCGCCCGCGCAGATCGCCGTGATTGTCGGCAACCATCTTCTGCTGGAAGTTCTTGGCTATGGCGTAATCGCGTGGGCCCTGTCCCGCCCGCGAGCGCGCATTGCTTATCTGGGCGCAAGGCGCTGGCTGGACCGGCTTGCGGCGCTGGTGCTTGGGACGCTGGGCGCGCGGCTTGCCTTGCCGATGGCCGAACAGCCATGACCATAGGGGCGGGCCAGCCATGTCACCCCTGATCGCTGCATGGTTTGCGCATCTGCTCGCCGCCGCAAGCCCCGGCCCGGCCATTCTGCTGGCCGCGCGGACAGGCGTGACCCAAGGCTTCCGCACAGGCGTCTGGCTTTGCCTTGGCATGGCGCTCGGCGCGATGATCTGGGCGGCGGCTGCGCTGTTCGGGTTGGCTGCGCTCTTTGCCGTGGCACCCCGGCTCTTCTGGGCCTTCAAGCTGGCAGGCGCCGCTTTCCTGATCTGGCTGGCCGTCAACATGTGGCGGCATGCCCGCGAACCCCTTCGCCTGGACACGCCCCAAACCACCACCCCCAGAACGGGGCTTGCCGCCTTCCGCCTTGGACTACTAGCACAAATGGCCAACCCGAAACCAGCGGTGTTCTTCGGCGCAGTCTTCGTGGCCGCAGTGCCACCCGGATCCAGCGCGCTCACGCTTGCGCTGCTGCTTGCCCTTGTCTTTGTCAATGAAATGCTGTGCACGCTCGCTGTCGCGCGCGCCTTCAGCTTCAACGCCCCCCGCGCGGCCTATGTAAGCGCGAAACTCTGGATCGATCGCGCCTTTGGCAGCCTGCTGGCTGGCCTTGGCGTCACACTCGCGGCCACCTGAGGACACACCATGACCGACCGCCTGCCCCATGAAAAAGGCTTCCACATCAGCTGGGACCAGATCCACCGCGACAGCCGGGCGCTGGCCTGGCGGCTCGACAAGCAAGGCCCTGATGGCGGCCAATGGCGCGCCATCGTCGCGATCACGCGCGGCGGACTGGCACCTGCCATGATCATCGCGCGCGAATTGGATATTCGCGTCGTCGATACAATCAGCGTCAAATCCTATGACTGGCAGAATCAAGCCGAAGCCAAAGTGCTGAAAGCCCCACAGGCCGATCTGATGGGCCCGGAAGGCGAAGGCATCCTGATCATTGATGATCTGGTCGATACTGGCAAGACTTTGGAACTGGTGCGCCAGATGTTTCCGAAAGCCCATTTCGCAACAGTCTACGCCAAGCCCAAAGGCCGCGCGATAGTGGACAGTTACATTACCGAAGTGAGCCAGGACACATGGATCTTCTTCCCATGGGACATGGCCCTGCAATATGTCGAACCCTATCGCGGGCGCTGATCGCCAAGCGTTGCCGCGATCAGCGCACAGGCCTGCGCGACAGCCGCGTCAATACTCAGATCACTGGTATCCAGCATTACGGCATCGTCAGCAGGTTTGAGCGGGGCATCTGCACGGCCCATGTCGCGCGCATCGCGCGCGCGGACCTGTTCCAGCACCTCTGCCAGCGTGCCCTCGCCGATCTCGGCAAAGCGTCGCGCAGCGCGCACTTCAGCACTGGCTGTCACGAACAGCTTCACATCGGCATCCGGGCAGATGACCGTGCCGATGTCGCGCCCATCCAGCACTGCGCCCCCGTCGCGCGCTGCAAAATCGCGCTGGAACGCCAGAAGTGCGGCGCGGACTTCCGGGATCACCGCGACGCGGGATGCGGCCTCGCCTGCGCCCAGACTGCGCAGATCGTCGCGCGCCAGATCCGCCTCGCACAGGCCACGCGCAGCGGCAATCGGATCGCCGCCCTTCATGCCCACTGCACGATACAGAAGCCCCGTATCAAGATGCGCAAAACCGAAGCGCGCGGCCACAGCGCGGCTGATCGTGCCTTTACCGGCTGCCGCTGGTCCGTCAATCGCGATGCAAAACCGACCATCTGTCATGATGCTAACCCCAAGTTAACTTTGGCGTGGCTGTAATGGCACATCGAAACTGCTTTCCTCTCATGTGATTGGACCCTACATCCCATTCCTGTCAGAACAGTGCAAGTGACCCAGACCAAGGAGTCTCTGATATGAGACGTGTTTTCCCTTATGCCGCCGCCGCTGCGCTGCTTTCGATTGGCCTGCCCGCCCAGGCGCAGGATAATGCGCTCGCCTTCTCACTGCGGGGCGGGGCGGCCGTGCTGCCGGATTACTTTGGCTCCAGCAATTCGCGGGTCGGACCAACAGGCGGGATCGGCTTTACCGGGCTGCGCTTCGGATCGCTTGCCATCGGCGACCCGGACGGCCCTGTACACTTCGCCCCCGGCGCATCTGTGCGGGGCGCATTCCGCTACATCGCGAAACGCAAGGGCAAAGATGAGCTGCAAGGCATGGAAGATGTCAAAGCCTCTTTCGAGGTCGGCCTGCGCGCGCATTACACAACCGAGTTCTGGCATGTCTATGCGGATCTGCGCTACGGCGTGATCGGTCACAAGGCCATCGCTGGCGAAGTGGGCGGTGATTTCCTGTATCGCGATCCGAGTGGCTTCATCCTGAATGCAGGACCGCGCGCCGAATTCGGCAACAGCCGCTTCAACCGCACCTATTTCGGTGTGACCGCAGCTGAAGCTGCCATGACCGGACCGGCCCTGACGGAATTCACCCCCTCGGGTGGCTTTCATTCCGTAGGCTTTGAAGTGGGTGCTTATCAGCCACTGGGCCCGGATTGGGCCGCCACAGGGGCTGTGCGCTACGACCGGCTGCGTGGCGATGCGGCGCGTTCGCCCATTGTCCAGCAGGGCAGCCGCAACCAGTTCCGCGCTGAAATTGGCGTGACGCGGCATTTCAACCTGCGTTTCTGACCAAAGGAATCAGCACTGCGCGCATGAGGCATGGCCAAGCGCGCGCCTGCGCGCTAGGTCTGGGAAAAACCATGCCTCGGAGGGCCCATGCCTGATCTCACCCAGCCCGAAATCTGCGCGATTTCCCACGACATATTGGCCACGCATGAAGGGCGCGTTGCAGTCTTTGCAGAACCTGGTGCCGGTTTGCCAGGGCTTACCGCGCATGCCGACAGCCTGACCCAGGGGGCGCTGGCCCGCGCTGTCGCAAGCGATGCTTTCGCCAAGCTCAAACCCGGCGACGCGCTGACGCTGGCATGGCCCACGGGCATGGCGGCTGAAGCACTGCACATCCTGCGCATGCCCCAGGCACCCACGACCGATGCCCTGCGCCGCGCGGGACTGAGCATCGGCAAGGCACATGGCACCAGCGCCACGCTGATCTGCGCCGACACGCTGCCACTTGACGAAATGCTGCGCATGGCCTTGTTGCGTAGTTATCGCTATGAGGCCCAGAAATCTGAACCCAAACCCGCTTTCGGCCCCCTGCGCGTGATGGCTGCAGACGAAACCGCCGCCAAGACCGCCGCTGCAGCCGCCACAGCCCTCGCCAGCGCGGTCCATCTGACCCGTGATCTGGTCCACGCGCCCGCGAATGTCCTGACCACCACCACATTCGCCGAGAAGATCCAAAGCATGGAAGCGCTTGGCCTGAAGATCGAGATTCTGGATGAGCCAAAGCTAGAGAAGCTTGGCATGCGCGCGCTGCTTGCTGTCGGCCAAGGCTCTGAAAGCCCGTCAAAAGTCGCGATCCTGCATTGGCAGGGCGCGGAAGGGCCACCGCTCGCGGTCGTCGGTAAGGGTGTGATGTTCGACACAGGCGGTGTCTCACTCAAGCCCGGTGCGGGCATGGAAGAGATGACGATGGATATGGGCGGGGCGGCGGTCACTGTCGGCCTGATGCAGGCACTGGCCAGCCGCAAGGCGCGCGCCAATGTTGTGGGACTGGTGGGGCTGGTCGAGAACATGCCCGACGCCCGTGCGCAGCGTCCCGGCGATGTCGTCAAATCCATGAAAGGCGACATGATCGAGGTCATCAACACCGATGCCGAGGGTCGCATGGTGCTGGCTGATGTGCTCTGGTACGCGCAGGACCGCTTCAAGCCCGCGGCCGTGATTGATCTGGCCACGCTGACGGGCGCGATCATCGTGGCTTTGGGGCATGAAAAAGCCGGCGTGTTCAGCAATGACGACGCGCTCGCCGCCGATTTCCTGAAGGCCGCTGCAGATGTCGGCGAAGGTGCGTGGCGCATGCCGCTGGACCCCGCCTATCACACGCTGATCAAGTCGCGCATCGGCGATATCAAGAACAGCGCCGGACGCCCGGCCGGGTCGATCACTGCGGCGCAATTCCTGCAATGCTTCATCAAGCCGGACATGCCGTGGATGCATCTGGATATTGCAGGGGTGACACTGACCAAATCCGACTCGGCCCATGCGCCGCGCGGGGCCTCTGGCTGGGGGGTGCTGGCGCTCGATGCGCTGATCTGCGCTCGGTATGAGAAAACCTGAGCCCCGATGGGCAAGGCCATGTTCTACCACCTGACCCAGAGCACGCTGGAGGCGACCGCCCGGACGCTTCTGGCCCGTGCACTGGATCAGGGTTGGCGCGTGGCCCTGCGCGGGCGCGAGCGCGCGCTGCTGGAACGGCTGGACCTGAGCCTGTGGACCGACGACAAGGCCAGTTTCCTGCCCCATGGCTTGGCCGGTGGACCGCATGACGCCGACCAGCCTGTGTTGCTGACCACCCAGAGCACTGCCCCCAACAGCCCCCAAGGGGTCATGGCCGTGGACCGCGCCCCGATCTCGCCTTCGGAAGTCGCCGCGCTTGAACGGCTCTGGGTGCTGTTCGACGGACAGGACCCAGAGGCGATGCAGGACGCGCGCGCGCAGTGGAAAGCGATGACGGCCGCAGGGGTGCTGGCCGAATACTGGTCCGAAGAGTCAGGCCGCTGGCAGAAGAAAGCCCAGTCTGGCGGATAAGCCGCGCAGCTTTGCACAGCCCCTGTGATCTGGCGTGGAATGGCGATTACCGCGATCTGCGCTTTATGTCCTCGCATCACCCAGACAAAAGGACATATCTCATGACCCATACTTCCCTCCTCCTCGCCGCGCGCATCCTGCTCGGGCTTCTCTTCGTCGTCGCGGGCTTCGGCAAGCTTGGCAATGTCGAAGGTTTCGGGGCCTATATGGCCACAGGCGGCATCCCGGCAGCCCTGGCCTGGCCGGTCGTTCTGTTCGAAATCCTGGCTGGTCTCGCGCTGATCGCAGGCGCGTTCACGCGCATCGTAGCGCTCGCGCTTGCGGCCTTCTGCGTCGTGTCGGGCGTGCTGTACCATTTCGACCCAAGCGATCAGATGCAGATGACGCAGCTGCTGAAAAACCTTGGTTTGACCGGTGGCTATCTGCTGTTCTGGATCACTGGTGCCGGCGCATGGTCAGTGGATGCGCGGCTTGGTCGCGACGACAGCAACGCCTATGCCTGACAGCAAAAGGGCGGGATCAGATCCCGCCCTTGTTCCAGTTCTGCGCGACGGGGCTGGCCCCGTCGCTGCCTTTCACATCAGGCATTCACGCGGCAATCCCGCGCGCGGCACGCACCAGATCAAGGATCTTTTTCGATGCTTCCGGGATATTCGTGCCGGGTCCGAAAATTGCCTTCACCCCAGCATTATAGAGGAATTCGTAATCCTGCTGCGGGATCACGCCGCCACAGATGACCAGAATATCATCTGCCCCAGCAGCTCGCAGCTCTTTGACCAGTTCCGGTGCGAGTGTCTTGTGACCGGCCGCTTGGCTTGAGATGCCGATGATATGCACATCATTGTCGATGGCATCCTGCGCGGCTTCTGCAGGTGTCTGGAACAGCGGGCCCACATCGACATCGAAGCCGATATCGGCAAAAGCAGTGGCAATCACTTTCGCGCCCCGGTCATGCCCGTCCTGCCCCATCTTCACCACCAACATGCGCGGGCGGCGACCTTCGGCTTCGGCAAAGGCTTCGACATCCTTCTGGATCGCGGCAAAGCCGTCATCACCTTCATAGGCTGCACCATAGACCCCGGCCAAGGTCTTCACCTCGGCCCGGTGGCGGCCAAAGATTTTTTCCATCGCCATGCTGATCTCTCCGACTGAGGCCCGCGCA
Source organism: Natronohydrobacter sp. (assembly GCA_007123015.1). GTDB lineage: Bacteria > Pseudomonadota > Alphaproteobacteria > Rhodobacterales > Rhodobacteraceae > Roseinatronobacter. The sequence goes on from SKSL01000192.1 coordinate 15,655, forward strand.
CGGGCAGCTTCGACTGCAGCTTCCAACAGATTGCCACCTTCGCTGGCGCGGCGCGTGACTTCTTCCAGCGCAGCATCACAGACCGCCTGATCCCGCGAGGCGCGGATTTTCTCAAGCCGCGCGATCTGGCTGTCGCGGACTTTGACATTGTCGATATCGAGAATGTCGATCGGGTCTTCCTTGTCCTTGCGATACTTGTTGACGCCGACAATGACTTCCGTGCCCCGGTCGATCATCGCCTGACGCCGCGCGGCGGTTTCCTCGATTCGCAGCTTCGGCATGCCAGAGGCCACGGCCTTGGTCATGCCGCCCATCTCTTCGACTTCTTCCATCAGCGCCCAGGCCGCTTCGGCCAGATCATGGGTCAGCTTCTCGACATAGTAACTGCCCGCCAGCGGATCGACGACCTTGGTGACGCCAGTCTCTTCCTGCAACACAAGCTGCGTGTTCCGCGCAATCCGCGCGCTGAATTCGGTCGGAAGCGCAATCGCTTCATCCAGCGCATTGGTGTGCAACGATTGGGTGCCACCCAGAACAGCACTCATCGCTTCATAAGCGGTGCGGATCACGTTGTTATACGGATCTTGCTCTTGCAGCGAGACACCGGATGTCTGGCAATGCGTGCGCAACATGCTGGATTTCGGGTTCTTGGGCTGGAATTCCTCCATCACCCGCGACCAGAGCAGGCGCGCAGCGCGCAGCTTGGCGATTTCCATGAAGAAATTGGTACCAATCGCGAAGAAGAAACTCAGCCGCCCCGCGAAATGGTCCACATCCATGCCAGCCGCAATCGCCGTGCGGACATATTCGCGCCCATCCGCCAGGGTGAAACCCAGCTCTTGCACCAGATTGGCGCCCGCTTCCTGCATGTGATAACCGGAAATCGAGATCGAGTTGAATTTCGGCATCTCGTTCGAGGTGTATTCGATGATATCCGCGATGATCCGCATCGAGGGTTCGGGCGGGAAGATATAGGTGTTGCGGACCATGAATTCTTTCAGGATGTCATTCTGAATGGTGCCCGACAGCAGGCTGCGATCCACCCCCTGCTCTTCGCCCGTGACGATGAAATTCGCCAGAATCGGGATCACCGCCCCGTTCATCGTCATCGAGACCGAGACCTTTTCGAGCGGGATCCCGTCAAAGAGGATCTTCATATCCTCGACCGAATCGATCGCCACGCCCGCCTTGCCGACATCGCCCATCACGCGGGGATGATCACTGTCATAGCCGCGATGCGTGGCCAGATCGAAAGCGACCGAGACACCTTGCTGACCTGCAGCCAGCGCCTTGCGGTAGAAGGCATTGGATTCCTCTGCCGTGGAAAACCCCGCATATTGCCGGATCGTCCAGGGACGGCCTGCATACATCGTGGCTTTCACCCCGCGCGTATAGGGCGCTTCACCGGGGATATTGCCCAGATGCGGCAGACCTTCGATGTCGGCTTCCGTGTAAAGCGGCTGGACCGGGATGCCTTCGAGCGTCTCCCAGGTCAGGCTTTCCAGCGGGCGGTTGCGCAGCTCTTTCGTGGCCATCTCGGCCCAACGGATTTTCGGATCGCTCATGGCAGGTCCTTTCTATCGTGAATGCATGGCAAAACTCTGCCTGCTCTGGTGTTTTCCGAAAAACCGCGCCTATATAAGGGGCATGCAGGAGGCCACATGAAACCCGTCTGGACACTTGTTTTCGCTTTTATTTTCCCGCTCAGCCTTTCGGCCTCGGAAGGGGTTGAACCGGCGGTTGCCGAGATGGTGGCCGAAGAGATCGCTCCGAACCCTGATGAGGAACTGGTGTTTCTCGATGCGCGCGAGATCGACGTGCGCGAATTCATCTGGACGCGGCGGCTGATCGTGGTGATGGCGGACACGGCGGATGATCCACAATTTACCCGCCAGCTTGACGCACTGCGCGCGCGCGATATGGAATTCGTCGAGCGCAACGCCATCGTGATTTTCGATGCCAATCCCGAAGATCGCAGTCCGCTGCGGCAAGTGCTTCGCCCGCGCGGCTTCATGACCGCGATCCTTGATGTGGATGGCGAAGTGAAGGCGCGCCGCCCGGCTGTGCGCACTGGGCGCGAATTGATGGCCGTGATCGACCGTTTTCCGACACGACGGCAGGAATTGCTGGAACAATTGCCCTCGGGGCGGTGACGTGCCGTTTTCAGATTGCGGCTTGCGCCAGGTCCGTCTTTCAGGGGGCTGCCGCCCCCACCAGCCCCAAGGGACTGGTTCCCCCGCGAGTATTTTGCGCAAGAAAATGGGGTCATTGGTAATATCCGATCTTTTCCGCCCAGCTTGACATGAGCCACCAGCCGGGACCGAAAACGCCAGCGAGCCAGAAGACGAAAGCAGTGCCGATATCGAGCAGGCCCAACCAGACAGCGAGCGCCATGACCGCCGCGACACCATAGACCAGGCCGCCGCCCACGGTGACGAATTCCAGTCCCAGCCGGATACGACTGATGAGTGGGAAAAGCCCGTGGAAGAGCGCCATGCCGCCCAAGGGCGGCATCAGCAACAACACCCAATAGCCGTCACGCACGCCTTCGATCAGTTGCGACAGGATGACCCATGCCAGCACCAGAGCTGCAAAGAAACACAGCATATAGGTTGCAAAAAGACGCATGGGCGTGCGTTTCATCATTCGAACTCCATGATCACATCATCGACCGCGAGCGAGGCACCCGGTTCGGCATTGATCCTGGACACACGCCCCTTGCGCTCGGCGCGCAGGATGTTTTCCATCTTCATCGCCTCGACTGTGGCCAGCGCCTGACCTTCATAGACCTCGTCGCCCTCGGTGACGGCAATGGACACCACCATCCCCGGCATCGGGCACAAGAGCAGCTTCGAGGTATCCGGCGGCAGTTTTTCAGGCATCAACCGTGCAAGTTCAGCCTGACGTGGTGAGAAGACATGCACTTTCAGATCAGCCCCGCGCAGGCGCAGGCGATAGCCGCCCGGTTGCTTGGCCACTTTCATCACCAGAGGTGTGCCATTGACCAAGAGCCGCGCCAAGGGCTGGCCCGGTTTCCAATCCGATGTGATGCGATACTCCTGACCGGCCAGGGTGACTGTCGCGCCCTCGCGGTCGGCCTTGATGCTGGCGTCCAGTTCCGCACCTGCGATCTTGACCACCCATTCGGTGCCGACGACGCGCTCATGATTGTCCATCCGACCGGATACCCGCGCACGCCTGATTTCAGCCACGCGGTTCATGGCACAGGCCGCGGCGGCGACACGGTGGATCAGATCGCCGGCAAGCTCGGCGCCTTCAAACCCGTCAGGATATTCTTCGGCGATGAAGGCCGTCGTGATCTCGCCCGAGACAAAACGCGGATGGTCCATCACGGCCGACAGGAACGGCAGGTTATGGCCGATCCCTTCCAACTCGAATTCATCGAGGGCAAGGCGCATTTCCTCGATCGCCTGCCCGCGCGTGGGCGCCCAGGTGCAGAGCTTCGCGATCATCGGGTCGTAATACATGCTGATCTCGCCGCCCTCATAGACGCCTGTGTCATTGCGCACGGCGCGCGCGGCCTCTGCCACCTCAAGCGGTGGGCGGTAGCGGGTCAGACGGCCAATCGAGGGCAGGAAGTTGCGATACGGGTCTTCGGCATAGAGGCGGCTTTCCATCGCCCAGCCGTTGATCTTCAGGTCCGATTGCGCAAACGGCAGCTTCTCGCCTGCGGCCACGCGGATCATCTGCTCGACCAGATCGACGCCAGTGATCAGTTCCGTGACCGGATGCTCCACTTGCAGCCGGGTGTTCATTTCCAGGAAGTAGAAATTCCGCGCACCATCGACGATGAATTCCACTGTGCCCGCGCTGGTATAGCCCACTGCCTGCGCCAAGGCGCAAGCCTGCTCGCCCATCGCCTTGCGGGTGGCCTCATCCAGAAATGGCGAGGGCGCTTCCTCGATCACCTTCTGGTTCCGGCGCTGGATCGAACATTCGCGCTCATGCAGATAGACGCAATTGCCGTGCTGGTCAGCAAGCACCTGTATTTCGATATGGCGCGGCTGGGTCACGAATTTCTCGATGAAAATCCGGTCATCACCAAAACTGTTGGCGGCCTCGTTCTTGGAAGACTGGAAGCCTTCGCGGACTTCATCCTCTTTCCAGGCGATCCGCATACCCTTGCCGCCGCCCCCGGCGCTGGCCTTGATCATCACGGGATAGCCGATCTCGCCCGAAATCTTCACGGCTTCATCCGCATCCGCGATCAGCCCCATATAGCCCGGAACTGTGCTGACGCCCGCTTCCGCGGCCAGTTTCTTCGAGGTGATCTTGTCGCCCATCGCTTCAATCGCGCCAGCAGGCGGGCCGATGAAGGCCACGCCTTCGGCGGCCAACGCTTCGGCGAATTTCATGTTTTCCGACAGGAACCCATAGCCCGGATGCACGGCTTCCGCGCCGGTCTGGCGGATCGCGTCCATGATCTTGTCGATCACGATATAAGATTGGTTCGCAGGCGCAGGCCCGATATGCACAGCTTCATCCGCCATGCGCACATGAAGCGCATTGCGGTCGGCGTCGGAATAGACCGCCACAGTCTTGATGCCCATCTTGCGGGCCGATTTGATCACGCGGCAGGCGATTTCACCACGATTGGCGATCAGGATTTTCGAAAACATGCTGGCTCCTCTCCAGGGCGGGTCGTGGGAAAGCGCATCACTCTTCCCATGTGTCAAAGGCAAATTCGGATGATCCGTCGAACAGCTGCGGAAAGCTCGCTTCTGCGGCGCGCATGTCCACACGCAGCAACTGGTCATAGCTGACAGGATCGAAAGGGTCAGAGGCGGCCACCACTTCGCGTCCCAGAAGCCAGGACAAGCGGCCCGCATCAAGATTGCCGCGCTCGAAGGGCGCGTCGCCAAAATGGGCAATCAGCGCCCCCAGAAAGGCCTCATCGGCCCGCCGGTCCACCAGACGACGGTCGGCGAACCGCTTGCGCGGGGAGAGAGGCGTCACGCCTTTGGGATTGGCGCGGCGGATGGTGAATTGAAAATCACTTCCAGACAGGCGGCCTGGGAAACCACGGTGTTTCAGCATGCGTGCCCCCTGCGACCAAAGGCTGCGATCTGCAGGGCCGTGACGGGCATTTCTGCCCGATCACAGGTCAGTTCAGCGCTTGCTCTTGACGCCTTCAGGCTCGACCATGATCGGGGCGGCCATGACGGGCTCCGGTGCAGGGGCTGGACGCGAGCAGGCCGTAAGGGCGAAGGTCGCGCCGATGACCATCGTGAGTGTAAGTTTGGACATCTCGATCTCCTCTCTGGTGTCAGACCCGAGACGTCTGCCGTCGCGCAGCGCCTCGGCATTGTGCTGGGTCGCGCAATCACGCGCCGCAGGTTGCCGAGGCTAGCGCAGGGAAGGCAACTTGGCCAGAGTGAAAAACGCACCGGCTTCAGCAAGCCAGACCGGTGCAGATCAAGACAGGTCCGGAAAAACGGGGCAGTGCGCAGGCTCTGCCCCGCCCCGAACTTAGCGATATTTACCTTTGGTCGCGCTTGGCTCGACATAGATCGGCGCATGCACGGGTTCGAAATGATGGACCGGTTCAGGGGCCTTGCGCGTACAGGTGGCCGGGATAAGCGACACCAGGAACGCAGACACGAGAGCGAGTTTCGCCATTGTAGTCTCCTGCTCGAATTGGCGGGGCACCAGTTATGCTCTGGATATGCCCCAACTGCTTGACAAACATGCTCCGGAATGAAGGCATGCAACTGCACCATATCGGTTTTGCAGAATCCTGACCACGAAAATCTCGGCATTCCGGCGGGTTGTGGCGCGCCTGCATCAGCGTGGATCGGCCTGAGCTTAGTCAGCATGGTCGTCCCAATCTGCCATGCAGCCCGTATCCGCGATGCGGAACCATTCGAATATCTGCACGGCACCTGTCTCAACCATACCGAATGTCACGTCACGATCCATCAGCGTCACCACGATGCTGTCCCAGCCTTCTGCACGAGGATCGCCCTCTCCGGCACGATAGGCGGCAAGCTGCATCTCGCAGATCCGAGCCATGTCCTCGAAGGCGCGCTCCATCTCCTCCAGATCGGATGCAGCTTCGAGTCCCTCGACAACAAAGCGCAAGCGGATCGCTGAAAATTCCTCATCCCAGATCACAGGCAGCGGCCGCGCCTGCGGGCCAGAGAGCAAGGTCAGGCGCTCTGCACCGGCCACAGGGGCAAGCAGAGCGAAAGACGCTGCAAGGATAAGGGACAAGGCGCGCATCAAACACGTCTCAGAGCGGGATATTGTCGTGTTTCTTCCACGGCACATGCTGCGCCTTGCTGCGCAACGAGGCAAAGGCCCGCGCCACCCGCTTGCGCGTCGATTGCGGCATGATCACTTCATCAATGAAGCCTTTTTCCGCAGCCACAAAAGGATTGGCGAAGCGCTCTTCATATTCGTTGATCCGCGCGGCGGTCTTTTCGGCATCCCCCAGTTCTGAACGGTATAGGATTTCCACGGCCCCCTTGGACCCCATCACAGCGATTTCCGCTGTCGGCCAAGCATAGTTGAAATCCGCGCCCATATGTTTCGAGGCCATCACCACATAGGCCCCACCATAGGCCTTGCGCGTGATCACGGTGACTTTCGGCACAGTCGCTTCGCCATAAGCGTAAAGCAGTTTTGCGCCATGCTTGATCACGCCTGCATATTCCTGCCCCACACCGGGCAGGAAGCCCGGCACATCGACCAGGGTCAGGATCGGAATTTCAAACGCATCGCAAAAGCGCACGAAACG
>SKSL01000040.1 GCA_007123015.1 Natronohydrobacter sp.
CAGAAATCAGTTGCCAAAAGTTATCGAAGGAATCACATTCAACGACGGCGTCGAAGTGATTTTTGACGCACCAAGCCGCGCCGCCTGAAAATGCGCGTCACCCAAATTCAAGCATAGCTCCAGACACCAAGGCCCACATCAAGTGGGAATGCCAGGATGGCTGACCCGCTCTCAGCAGAATTTCCAGACCTCGGGTTGCGTAATCGAATCGGGGGTTGGGAGTGACGCAAAAACCTCCAAGCAGTCATAGGGTACATAGGGTACATAGGGTATCTTGTGTCAGGTGGCGAACACTAGTCGCTGCTGCGCAAGATCAACCAAAGGGGCGCAAGGGCAATGCGTTGGCATAAATGCACGGACTTGCGCAACGGGCAGGGACACGGCAAAATCCGGGAATGCGCAAGGTCCTGATCTGTTTCTCTTTGCTGACAAGCATGGCGCTGCCCGCGCAGGCAGAGCCGCGTTTTTCGGTTTTCGGTGGGTTTCTTACTGATAATCCCTGGGAAGATGTGCTGTTGATGCCGTGGCGTATGAAGCCGCAGCGCCCCGGTTTCATCGGGCTGGCGGCCGCACATCCAGTGGGGCCCGAGCTGCACACAGGCGCAGGCAGGCTGCAATTCGAGCTTGAGGCGCAGATCGTGCGTCATGCCGGTTTGCAGAGCCATTGGGAAGTCAATCTGCCTGTGACTGCGCGGCTGGATCCGGAGCGCCGGGTGCTGGGTTTGGTGGACAGCTTCGCTTTCGGGATCGGTCCGTCCTTCGCGTCGCGTCCACCAAGCTTTGAGGCCGTGCGCGGGAATGGCAAGGTCGCGCGCAATCTGGTCTATTGGCATCTGGAGATCGAGCATCAGTTCGAGAGCGGGTCAAGCATCTTCGGCCGGTTGCACCACCGCTCTGACGCTTTCGGCCTGATCGGTCCGGGCGCGTCGTCCAATTCTCTGGTCGCAGGCTATCGCTTCGGGTTCTGACGCAGCGCCGCGCGCCGCGGTCAGCCCCCGGTATGGCTCATGTGGCGCGAGACCTGACCTGCCACGGATTGCCGCGAATAGTCGAAATCATGGCCCTTTGGCTTGCGCGTGATCGCCTCGCGGATCGCGGTTTCCAGCAGATCATCCGCGGCGGAGGCGCGCAGTGGTGCGCGCAGATCAGCCATATCCTCTTGCCCAAGGCACATATACAGCTCGCCCGTGCAGGTCAGCCGCACGCGGTTGCAGCTTTCGCAGAAATTATGCGTCAATGGCGTGATGAAGCCGATTTTCTGCCCGGTTTCTTCCAGGCGCACATAGCGCGCCGGACCGCCCGACCGCTCGGCCAGATCCGTCAGAGTGTAGCGAGTGGCCAGCTGGGCGCGCAGATCTTTCAGCGACCAGTATTGATCCAACCGGTCCTCATTGCCCAGATCGCCCATCGGCATGACTTCGATCCAGGTCATGTCCATGTTTTCGCGCGCGCACCATTCGGCAAGGGTGAATAGTTCATCCTCGTTGAAGCCCTTCAGCGCGACGGCGTTGATCTTGATCCGCAACCCCGCCTCTTGCGCGGCTGCGATACCGTCCAGCACCTGCGCCAGCTTGCCCCAGCGCGTGACAGCGGCGAATTTCGCGTCATCAAGCGTGTCCAGTGACACATTGATCCGCCGCACCCCGCAATCGGCCAGGGCTTGCGCATGTTTGCGCAGCTGGCTGCCATTGGTGGTCAGTGTCAGCTCTTTCAGCGCACCATTGTCGAGATGACGGGTCATGGCGCGGAAGAAGGTCAGGATGTCCTTGCGCACCAGGGGCTCGCCCCCGGTGATGCGCAGCTTCTCGACCCCCAAACGAATGAAGGTGGAACACATTCGGTCGAGTTCCTCGAGCGTCAGAAGTTCCTTCTTTGGCAGGAAGGTCATGTTTTCCGACATGCAATAGACGCAACGGAAATCGCAGCGGTCGGTCACAGAGACGCGCAGGTAGGAAATCGGGCGGGCGAACGGGTCGATCAAGGGGGCTGTCATGCGCGATAAGTTAGCCAACGCCAATTCGTCCGGCAAGGGGCCATGCCATTGCTTGGGCCGATCATTAACTGTAATCTTACTGCCATGTGGACCCTGACGCGCCTCTGCCTGCCTTTGTTTCTTTCGCTCGCGCTTGCGGGATGCGCCAACCTGCCGGGATTCGGGCGTGAGGGCCGCGGCGGTCAGGTGGAGGATCTGGATATGGCCGTTCTGCGCCCGGACGCCGAGACACAGCGGCCGCAGATGCGACCAGATGGCCGGGCGGCTGGGATTGGTGGTGCCGGGCAACGCCCCGAAGCGCTTGATCAGACCAGTGATGTGGAACGCGCCGCAGCGCTCGCGCCGCCTGCTGCGCGCACACAGATGCTGGGCGAAACCCTGGCCGGTCTGGGCAGCCCGGCAGAGCCGGGGCTGTGGTTGCGCACAGGTCTGGTGTCGCGGGTCACGCAAGGACGGGTCGAGACGCAGGATGGCAGCCGATCCCTGCGGGTCGAGCTGCGGCCCTCGGGGGCTGTGGCCGGATCGGGCAGCCAGCTGTCGCTGTCGGGCTTCACGACGCTGGGGCTGCCCTTGACGCAACTGGTATCGCTGCGGGTTTTCGCGGAATAGGCACCGCGCGTGTTTATCCGTCAGTTTGCGGCTTGCCAGTTCCGCGCGCTGCGCCTAACTCGGCGCCATGCGGATTCTGTTTCTTGGCGATGTGATGGGGCGGGCAGGGCGTCAGGCGGTGCGTGACCGTCTGCCGGGGTTGCGCGCGGACTGGCGGCTGGATTTCGTGGTCATCAATGGGGAGAATGCCACAGGTGGCATGGGTCTGTCGCCCGATCACGCAAAAGCCTTGTTCGAGGCCGGGGCAGATTGTGTGACCTTGGGCGACCATGCTTTTGACCAGCGCGCAATGCGCGAGTTCGCCGCGCAAGAGGCGCGTATCATCCGGCCCTTGAATTTCGCCAAAAGTGGTGCGCCGGGGCAAGGGGCGCGGGTCTATGATCTGCCGGGTGGCGCGCGGATACTGGTCGCGCAGGTGCTGGGGCAGGTGTTCATGAAACAGCCCTATAGCGACCCGTTCTCGGCCATCGAGCCTGTGCTGCGCGCCCATCCGCGCGGCGGGCAGGTGCAGGCCGTGGTTGTGGATATGCATTGCGAAGCCACATCCGAGAAAATGGCCATGGGCCATTGGTGTTCGGGGCGCGCATCGCTGGTGGTGGGCACGCATACGCATATTCCGACGGCGGATGCGCAGATCCTGAACGGGGGCACGGGGTATCAGACCGATGCAGGCATGTGCGGCGATTATGATTCAGTGATCGGGATGCACAAGGACGAACCGATGCGCCGTTTCATCACGGGCATGGCGCAAGCACGGTTTGAACCTGCAATGGGCGAAGCGACGCTTTCGGGCGTGCTGGTCGAGGTCGATGCGCGCAGCGGGCAGGCGATCTCTGTCGCGATGGTGCGCGTCGGTGGGCGTCTGGCGCAGACCGGGCCGGGTCGGGCAGCGGTCTGAGCATCGCGCGCTATGCTGCGTGATGCAGCAGGGCGGGCGTTTCAGATCGCCATGTTGCAGCATGGAACTTGCATAGCCTCGACAATCTGCGACAACTGCGGACGACGCCGCAGCTGTGGCAGTATCGGAGGACGGTCATGTTCGGGATCGCATTGGATGCCGAGGTTCAGGCTATCGCGGCCTTGCTGATCGTGGTGGGCATGTTCATCGCGTTCATGCGCGAAGTCTATCCTGTGGAAGTGACCGCGATTGCCGGGGCAATGCTGATGCTGGTGCTGGGGATCCTGCCGCAGTCTGCAGCCTTTGCGGCCTTCTCGAACCATGCGCCCTGGACGATTGCAGCGCTCTTCGTCATCGTGGGCGCCCTGGTGCGCACAGGGGCTCTGGATTGGATTTCGCAACTGGCGGCGCGGAATGTGGCCAGACGTCCAGTGCGTACGCTTGCAGTGCTGACCCTCGCGGTGCTGGGACTGTCTGCCTTCGTCAACAACACGCCGATTGTGGTCGTGATGATCCCGATCTTCATCCAGCTTGGCAAGCAGATGGGCGTCTCATCATCCAAAGTTCTGATTCCGCTGAGCTATCTTGCAATCATGGGGGGCACGCTTACGCTGATCGGCACCTCGACGAACCTGCTGGTTGACGGGGTGGCGCAAGCGAATGGCATGGCACCGTTCACGGTTTTCGAGATCACGAAACTGGGGCTGTTGATGGCGATTGCTGGTGTGGCTTATCTGGCGCTGATCGGCCACCGCATGTTGCCCGAGCGCGCTTCGCTGAGTGATGTTCTGGGGGGGCGTGGTCGCAACAAGTATTTCACTGAAGTGGCGATCCCCGAAACTTCGCGACTGATCGGGCGCAAGCTGGCAGAAATAGATCTGTTCAAACGCGAAGGCGCGCGGGTCATCGATGTGCTGCGCGGGGATCTGTCGCTGCGGTTCGGGGACATGAGCCTGATCGAGCTGCAGCCGGGCGACCGGGTAGTGCTGCGCACGCAGATGTCGGAAGTGCTGGGGTTGAAGGAAAACCCTGATGTGGAGCAGGTCGCGCATAAACCTCAACCCACGTCAGAGGGGGTGGTTGTCGAGCGCGACGTCGAGCGCCTGTCATCCGTCGCAACGGACACTGTGGAAGTGTTGATTTCGCCCGATTGCAAGATGGTCGGAAGACGTCTGGGCGATATGCGCCTGCGCCGACGCTATGGGGTCTATCCGCTGGCGGTGCATCGGCGGAACCAGAATTTCGGCACGAATTTCGAGAACCTTGTGGTGCGGGTCGGGGATACATTGCTGTTGGAAGGGGCACCGGAAGATATCCAGCGTCTGGCGCAGGACATGAATCTGGCCGATATCGCGAGGCCGACCGAACGCGCCTACAGGCGCGGCCATGCGCCCATTGTGATGGGCGTGCTCTGCGCCATCGTGATCTTTTCGGCGCTCGAGATTGCTCCGATTTCGCTGATGGCATTTCTGGGGGTCGCCGTGGTCTTGTTGACGCGCTGCATTGATGCGGATGAGGCCTTCAGTTTCGTGGATGGGCGCTTGCTGGTTCTGATTTTCGCGATGCTGGCCGTGGGCGCCGGGCTGGAAAATGCAGGTTCGGTGAAACTGGTGGTCGATGTCCTGACGCCCTATATCGCCACGCTCTCGCCTGTGTTGCTGGTACTGGCGGTCTACGCGCTGACATCGGTCCTGACCGAATTGGTGACGAATAATGCGGTCGCAGTAATCCTGACCCCGATCGTGATTGCCCTTGGGCTGGCTTTGGGAATCGATCCGCGTGGGCTGGTGGTCGCGGTGATGATGGGGGCCTCGGCTTCTTTCGCGACCCCGATCGGCTATCAGACAAATACCTTGGTTTACGGTCCGGGCGGCTATCGGTTCACCGACTTCCTGCGCATCGGCATTCCGATGAATGTGCTTCTGGCTGTTGTGGCGGCAGTTTTCATCCCGATCTTCTGGCCGCTCTGAGCCGGTCACGCCTGCGCGGCGTGCGCTCTGTGACCGATTTGGTCATTTTCCGTCGCTAGTCTGCGCCTTTGCTGTCTGCGCGGTTCTGCATCCAATACCGGGCAGGCGGTTTCATGCGGTGGGGCATAGGGACAGGCAAAAGCCATATGACGAATGAGCAAGGCCCCGTACCGGGGATAAGAGGACCGGAAACGTCACTGGAAAACATGGTGTCCTATTCCGAGCAGCTTCTGAATATCAGCATCGCGCGGCTGACTGTCCTGATGGAAGGTTATGACGCGCCCCGGCCCGGTCTGGCCAAGGAACTGGCCGAAGAATTTCGCGGGCTGCGTAAAGCATTGGAGATCGCATATCATGAACGTGCAAATCTGCAAAAACTCAAGCGCGACGAGGGATCAGGAAGCGCCACCCTCGACCTGGACGCCGCCCGCGCTGAAATCGAAGGCCGACTGGATCGCCTCCGCGCCGCCAAAGACAGTGACGGGGTTTCTTGACGGGCTTTCCGCCAATGCGCTGGCAGCCCTGCCCTGGTTGTTCGAATTCTGGGCGCAGCCGCATCAACTGCCCCCCGAGGGAGACTGGCGCACCTGGGTCTGTCTGGGCGGGCGCGGGGCTGGCAAGACGCGGGCGGGCGCGGAATGGGTGCGTGCGCAGGTCGAAGGGGCGCGACCCCTTGATCCAGGACGCGCGCGGCGGGTGGCGCTGGTGGCGGAAACCTATGATCAGGCGCGCGATGTGATGATCTTTGGCGATAGTGGCATCATGACCTGCTGCCCGCCGGATCGCAAACCTGCATGGGAGGCCACGCGCCGTCGTCTGGTCTGGCCCAATGGGGCTGTGGCGCAATGCTTCTCGGCCTCGGACCCCGAAGCGTTGCGCGGACCGCAATTTGACGCGGCCTGGTGCGACGAGCTGGCAAAATGGCCCAAGGCCGACGAGACCTGGGACATGCTGCAATTCGCGCTGCGGCTGGGCGACGCCCCGCGCCAATTGGTGACCACGACGCCGCGCGCGCAAGCCACGCTGAAAGATGTGCTACGCGCGCCCTCGACCGTGCTGACCCATGCTGCGACCGAAGCGAATCGTGCCTTCCTCGCGCCTTCTTTTCTGGCAGAGATCCGCGAACGTTACCGGGGCACGCATCTGGAACGGCAAGAACTTGATGGTGCGCTGGTCGAGGATACGGAAGGCACGCTTTGGCCTGCGGCTTTGATCGAGCATGCGCGGGTGGCGCAGGTGCCCGCGCTGTCGCGCGTGGTGGTGGCGGTGGACCCGGCAGTGAGCGCGGGGGTGAAGTCGGACCTGTGCGGGATCGTCGTGGTGGGGGCCTTGACCGAGGGCCCGGTCGCGGACTGGCGCGCTTACGTGCTGGAGGATGCGTCGCTGCGCGCGGCCTCGCCCACGGCCTGGGCGCGGGCGGCACTGGCAGCGGCAGAACGGCATGGGGCCGAGCGAATCGTGGCCGAGGTCAATCAGGGTGGCAATCTGGTCGAGCAGGTCTTGCGCCAGATCAACCCTGTGGTGCCGTACCGGGGCGTGCATGCGACTCGCGGGAAAGCGGCGCGTGCGGAACCTGTTGCGGCGCTTTACGAGCAGGGGCGGGTATTTCATGCAACCCGTCTGGGCGCGCTGGAAGATCAGATGATGCAGATGACGGCGCAGGGGTTTCAGGGGACCGGCAGCCCCGACCGGGTGGATGCGCTGGTCTGGGCCTTGCACGAGCTGATTCTGGGGACGCGGCCTGCGCGGCCAAAGCTGCGTACGCTGTGAGAGGGGCGCGTTAAGGCCTGGGCTGTAGGGTGTTTGTCACGACGGAGGGCGACCTTCGGAAGCAGGCGGGGGGGCTGTCTGCCCCCCCGCACCCCCCCGAGGATATTTTTCCAAGGATGAATGGGGCAGG
>SKSL01000204.1 GCA_007123015.1 Natronohydrobacter sp.
CGGAAGTCACCGAAATACTTGGTGATCGCAGCGGTCAGCGTGGTCTTGCCGTGGTCAACATGGCCAATCGTGCCGATGTTCACATGCGGTTTGTTGCGTTCAAACTTTTGCTTTGCCATTTTGGCGTCTCCTCATTTTCGGGGTGCGGTGCGTGCAAGCACGCACCCTACGGGGTGTGTAGGGTGCGTGGTTTTCCACGCACCGCAGCTATCAGGCGTATTTCTTCTGAATCTCGTCCGAGACGTTCTGCGGCACGGGTTCGTAATGGTCGAACTGCATGGTGAAGTTCGCACGACCCGACGACATAGACCGCAAGGTATTGATATACCCGAACATATTCGCGAGCGGCACGAAGGCGTTGATCGCAATGGCATTGCCGCGCTGTTCCTGGCCAGTCACCTGGCCACGCCGCGAGGTCAGGTCGCCAATCACGGACCCGGTATATTCCTCGGGTGAAATCACTTCGACCTTCATCATCGGTTCAAGCAGCTTTGCGCCTGCCTTTTTCAGACCTTCGCGCATGCACATCCGTGAGGCGATCTCGAAGGCCAGGACCGAGGAGTCGACATCGTGATACTTGCCGTCGAGCAGCGCGACCTTGAAATCGATCACCGGGAAGCCAGCTAGCGGGCCGCTATCCATGACCGACTTGATGCCTTTCTCGACGCCCGGCACGTATTCCTTTGGAACCGTACCGCCGACGATGCGGCTCTCGAAGCTGTAGCCCTCACCAGGCTCGGTCGGCATGATTTCCAGCTTGACCTCTGCAAACTGGCCAGACCCACCCGATTGCTTCTTATGGGTGTACGAATGCTCGATCTTGTGGCTGATCGTTTCGCGATAGGCCACCTGCGGCGCACCGATATTCGCTTCAACCTTGAACTCGCGCTTGAGACGGTCCACCAGAATATCGAGGTGCAATTCGCCCATACCCTTCATGATCGTCTGACCCGATTCAATATCGGTCTCGACCCGGAAGGAGGGATCCTCGGCTGCCAGACGCGCCAAACCTTGGCTCATCTTTTCCTGATCATTCTTGGTCTTCGGCTCAACCGCAATTTCAATCACTGGCTCGGGGAAGGTCATCGTTTCCAGCACCACAGGGTGCTGCGGGTTGCACAGCGTATCCCCGGTGGTGGTTTCCTTCAGACCGGCCAGCGCGATGATGTCGCCTGCAGCCGCCCAATCGATTTCCTCACGCGAATTCGAGTGCATCATCATCATCCGACCGACGCGCTCTTTCTTGCCCTTGGTCGAGTTCAGGATCTGATCACCTTTCGACATCACCCCGGAATAAATCCGGGTAAATGTCAGCGAGCCCACGAAGGGGTCATTCATGATCTTGAACGCCAGGGCGGCGAACGGGTCATCATCCTTCGCGGAACGCGGAATGTTGCGCGTCTCGGTCTCGTCGCTCGGATCGAAGCCCATATAGGCGGGCACATCGAGTGGACCGGGCAGATAGTCGATCACAGCGTTCAGCAGAGGCTGCACGCCCTTGTTCTTGAACGCAGAGCCTGTGCAGACAGGTACGAAATCGAGCGCCAATGTGCCTTTGCGGATCAAACGGCGCAGAGTCTCGCTGTCGGGCTCGTTGCCTTCCAGATACTGCTCCATGACATCATCATCCTGCTCGACGACGATCTCGATCATGTTCGAGCGCCATTCGTCGGCCATGTCCTTCAGCTCGTCACGGATCGGCTGACGGGTCCAGCTTGCGCCCAGATCCTCGCCCTTCCAGGTCCATTCTTCCATCTCGATCAAGTCGATGATGCCTTCGAGCTTGTCTTCGGCGCCAATGGGCAGCTGAACCGGCAACGGAGTCGCACCTGTGCGATCCTTGATCATCTTCACGCAGTTGAAGAAATCAGCACCGATCTTGTCCATCTTGTTGACAAACACAATCCGAGGCACCTTGTAACGGTCGGCCTGACGCCAGACAGTTTCAGTCTGCGGCTCGACACCGGCATTGCCGTCCAGAAGACAGATCGCACCGTCCAACACAGCCAGCGACCGCTCGACTTCAATGGTGAAATCGACGTGGCCGGGGGTGTCGATGATGTTGAAGCGGAACTTCTCGCTCAGGGGCGTCGAACCATCGATGGTCTTTTCCCAGAAGGTTGTGGTCGCAGCCGAGGTGATCGTGATGCCACGCTCCTGCTCCTGCTCCATCCAGTCCATGGTGGCTGCGCCATCATGGACTTCGCCGATCTTGTGCGACTTGCCTGTGTAATACAGGATCCGCTCGGTCGTCGTGGTTTTGCCGGCGTCGATATGCGCCATGATCCCGAAATTCCGGTAGCGCGTGAGAGGGTATTCGCGTGCCATGATAATTGTCCTCAGGCTTGCAGTGTTGCGTCTTACCAGCGGTAGTGGCTGAAGGCCTTGTTGGCATCTGCCATCTTATGCGTGTCTTCCCGCTTCTTCACGGCCGAACCGCGCGAGTTGACCGCATCGACCAGTTCTCCGGCCAGACGCTCTTCCATCGTGTTTTCATTGCGGGTGCGTGCAGCCTTGATCAGCCAGCGGATCGCAAGCGCTTCGCGGCGCGAGGGGCGCACTTCAACGGGAACCTGATAAGTGGCGCCACCGACGCGGCGCGAACGCACTTCGACCGATGGTTTGATATTGTCAAGCGCTTCATGGAACACTTCGATGGGCGCGCGCTTGAGCTTGCTCTCGACCCGGTCCATCGCATTGTAGACGATCGATTCGGCGACTGATTTCTTGCCGTCGATCATCAGGTTGTTCATGAACTTCGACAGCACCATATCGCCAAACTTGGCGTCAGGCAGGATTTCGCGCTTTTCAGCAGCGTGACGACGAGACATTCAAGGCTCTCCTTACTTCGGACGCTTTGCGCCATATTTCGAACGGCGCTGCTTACGGTCTTTGACACCTTGCGTATCCAGAACACCGCGCAGGATGTGATAGCGGACACCCGGAAGGTCTTTCACACGACCGCCGCGGATCAGCACGACCGAGTGCTCCTGCAAGTTGTGCTTTTCGCCGGGGATGTAGCTGATCACCTCATACCCATTGGTCAGTCGCACCTTGGCGACTTTCCGCATGGCCGAGTTCGGCTTTTTCGGTGTGGTGGTATAAACGCGCGTGCAGACGCCGCGCTTCTGGGGGCACTGCTCCAGATGCATCGACTTCGAGCGCTTGACTTTCGGCTGCCGCGGCTTGCGGATCAGCTGTTGGATCGTTGGCATTCCGGTTCTTCCCGTTTCAACCCGTTTTTCATGGCGCTTGCACGCCGCTCGTTGGTATGCGCCTGGTCCATATGGGCAGAACGCACAAAACCGCTTGCGTCCCTGTTTTGGGGCGCCGCGGTGGAATTCCAGAGGATCGGGGTGCTTTGACCCGGATCTTGACCACTACAAATTTTGACCCCGAATATCGCAGAGCAGACGCTCAAACCCACGGGTTGGCGCGCGTATATGGGGAGTCGCGCGGGATGTCAACACTGCTTGACCGTAACAGCCATATGCCCAGAAACGGCGCAGACCAGAGGTCAGGTTTTCCGTCGGTACCCTCGCGCCGTCTGGCAACTGTTGACCTGCCTACGCGGCGTTCAAAGCCTGATCTGCTCCAGCATAACACGCTGCATCGAAAAATTCGCGGAAAGGACCGCCTCCAGCTTCTGGCCCGAATACTCAATCCGCGCCCCCGATGCAATTGCGCCAGAATCGTTGTCGCGATGAACTGTGCGAATAAACCGTGGCGTCAGCGCTTCGGTATAGGTGTTCCAACGCGTATGCACACGACGATGATCGGTCGAAAAGATGGTAGGACGCGCACCAACAGGCGCGATCATGCCCATGCCGACCCCCAGCGGCAATTTCTCGATCACACCATAAATGCTGTTCCCGGTTTCAGAGAGTTCCAGGAAAAGCCCATTGTTGAAACAGATCACAGCCGGGGCATCCGCAGGTCCCATCGCCGCCACGGCCGGGGCGATCCGTTTCTGGGCGGCGACCACATCCAGCCCCAGCGCATCATCATCATCCAGCCTGAGCGAGATAATATGGGATGTCGCAGGACGCACGCAGGCGTCAATCGCAAGTTTGGTTGACTTGTAGTTGTTGTAGGGCGGCAAGGCAATGATGCGCGCCTCCTTCAAGGGTGCGATCAGGTGCTCAAGGCGCTGTCGGAAAGGCGCGGGAAAATCCTCTCCGATCAGAACGGCAAGGGTAAAGTCAGGGTCAGACTGCCCCAGAAGCGAGGGTATGGTCAGCGCCTCGAAAAGGACAAAACGCCGCGCGAGACGATCAGCTGCGTAAAGTGCGGCCCGCGCGCCATCGAGGCCGTGACGGGACAGTTGGAAACCGTTTTCTGCCAGATAGGAAAACCGGATGACGACAATCACTTGCGCGCGCAACTTACCCCTGCCCCATATGTCTAATGCGAAAACACTGCCCGAGCGGCAGCTGAAAGAAAAGCCCCCGCAACTTGCGTTGCGGGGGCTGATGCTTCGATTGCGCAAAATTAGTCCGGCTTGCGCCCGAACACCATCTCGGCTTCGGACATTTCCGGGCTCGGGGCCGCAAGCGCTGCAGCTGCCTCGGCTTCTGCGCGACGCGCTTCAAGAACCTTGCGGTCGCGTTCCGCTGCGATCTGGCGCACTTTCGTGACCACGCCCCCGGTCCCGGCGGGGATCAGACGACCAACGATGACATTCTCTTTCAGGCCCACCAGATGATCGCGCTTGCCCTGAACCGAGGCTTCGGTCAGCACCCGCGTGGTTTCCTGGAACGAGGCGGCCGAAATGAAGCTGCGGGTCTGCAGCGACGCCTTGGTGATCCCCAATAGGATCGGCTCGCCCTTTGCAGGTTCCATGCCTTGCGCGATGGCTTTCGCGTTCATCTCATCGAACTCTGCCTTGTCGACATGCTCGCCTTTCAGCAGCGTGGTCTCACCACTGTCGAGGATCTCCCATTTCTGCAGCATCTGCCGCACGATCACCTCGATATGCTTGTCATTGATCTTCACGCCCTGCAGACGATACACGTCCTGCACTTCGTCGATCAGGTAATTGGCCAGCGCTTCGATCCCCAGAATGCGCAGGATGTCATGGGGGGCGGGGTTGCCATCCATGATGTAATCGCCGCGCTGGACGAAATCGCCTTCGACCACCGGAATATGCTTGCCCTTGGGCACCAGATATTCCGCCGGTTCAAGGCTGTCATCGGCAGGCTGGATCCGAATACGGCGCTTGTTCTTGTAGTCCTTCTCGAAATGCACATAGCCATCAATTTCACAGATGATGGCATGATCCTTCGGACGCCGGGCCTCGAACAATTCGGCCACACGCGGCAGACCCCCGGTGATGTCCTTGGTCTTGGCACCTTCGCGCGGAATACGCGCGACCACATCGCCTGCCACGACATCCCCACCGTCTTCGACCGACAGAACCGCGTCGACCGACATCGGATAGGTGATCGGATTGCCAGCTTCATTGCGCATCGGCTCGCCGCTCGCGGCATCCATCAGGATGACTTCGGGCTTCAGATCGCCGCCTTTGGGCACAGAGCGCCAATCGGTCACGATCTTCTGCGTCATGCCAGTGGCCTCGTCGGTCTCATCCCGGACCGAGAGGCCCGCAATCAGATCGACAAAGCGCACGCGCCCTGTCGTTTCGGCAATAATCGGCAGCGTGTAGGGGTCCCATTCAAAGAGCTTCCCGCCCCGCTCGATCTGTTCGCCATCCTTGACAAACAGCTTCGCGCCATAGCCCGGCTTGAAGGTCGCACGCTCGACATTGTTTTCGTCGATGATCGCGATCTGCATCGACCGGCCCGTGACGATCACGTCACCCGCAGAATTGGTGATGGTCTGCATGTTGCGCAATTCAATGCGGCCTGCTGCATTGGCTTCCTGAAAGGACTGGCTGCCCCCTTGCGCGATGCCCCCGATGTGGAACGTCCGCATGGTCAACTGTGTGCCGGGCTCGCCGATGGACTGCGCGGCAATGATGCCCACAGCCTCACCCTTGTTGACCAGCGTGCCGCGCGCAAGATCGCGGCCGTAGCATTTGGCACAGACCCCCTCTTCCGCCTCGCAGGTCAGCGGCGAGCGGATCTTGACCGAAGCAATCCCGGCGCTTTCGACGATATCGGCATCCCGTTCCCCGATCAGTGCATTGCGGGCGATCAGCATTTCACCAGTTGCAGGATCAATCACATCTTCAGCCGCAACCCGTCCGAGAATACGCTCCCCAAGCGAGGCGATAACTTCCCCATCATTCACTGCAGCCTGTGCAGTGATGAACAGATCCGTGCCGCAATCGTCGATCCGCACAATGCAATCCTGTGCCACATCCACGAGGCGCCGCGTCAGATAGCCCGAATTCGCCGTTTTGAGCGCAGTATCAGACAGGCCTTTCCGCGCCCCATGGGTCGAGTTGAAGTATTCAAGAACGGTCAGACCTTCCTTGAAATTCGAGATGATGGGCGTTTCGATGATTGCGCCATTGGGCTTCGACATCAGCCCGCGCATCCCGCCAAGCTGCTTCATCTGCGTAACCGAGCCACGCGCCCCGGAATGCGCCATCATATAGACCGAATTCGGCTCCAGCTCTGCACCAGAGTCGTCATGGCGCACGGCCGAAATCGTGTCCATCATGGCGGCGGTCAACTCGTCGTTGCATTTCGACCAAGCATCGACGACCTTGTTGTATTTCTCACCTTGGGTGATCAGACCATCCATATATTGCTGTTCGAAATCCTTCACCTGATCGCGGACCCTGTTGACGATCTCCCACTTGCTATCAGGCACGAGCATGTCGTCCTTGCCAAAGGAAATCCCGGCACGGAACGCTTCCTGAAAGCCGAGGCTCATGATCTGATCGCAGAAGATTACCGATTCCTTCTGCCCGCAATACCGATAGACCGTGTCGATGACGTTCTGCACATCCTTCTTGCGCAGCAGTCGGTTGACCAGCTCGAAGGGCGCTTTCGCATTCATCGGCAAAAGTCCGCCCAGCCGCAAACGGCCCGGTGTGGTCTCGTAGCGGCGCAACACTTCATTGCCGTCTTCGTCGATCTGTTTGATCCGGCACTGGATTTTCGCGTGCAGATGCACCTCGCCTGCCGAAAGCGCATGCTCAACTTCCTCGATCGAGGCAAAGATCATCCCCTCGCCGACCATGCCCTCGCGCATCATCGAGACATAATAGAGCCCCAGAACCATGTCCTGCGACGGCACGATGATCGGTGCACCATTCGCGGGCGAAAGCACGTTATTGGTGGACATCATCAAGACGCGCGCTTCAAGCTGGGCTTCCAGCGACAAGGGCACATGCACGGCCATCTGATCGCCGTCAAAGTCGGCATTGA